>NZ_CALJRY010000188.1 GCF_937976295.1 uncultured Rothia sp.
AAATCAGCGACAGGGTGCGCAACAGCCATGCAATGCCGCGCAGGAAAACGCCGCCCTTTTCAAAACGGATAATCCGCGCCAACGCGCCGAACAAGCCCAACACACTGCCCCCCAGCACGGCAACGGTGGTCAGCTTTAAAGTCATCAATGCGCCGGTCAAAAACATTTGGCGGTATTCCCAAATGATTTGCATTTGTCGGCTTTCCAGTATCCAGTCCATAAAATCAGTCCAATATTTTCAGGCCGCGTGCAGGCTGCTTTCGGCGCTGCTTTTTGCACGGCACACAACAAAACCGCGTATTTTACAATAAAATTCCGTTTCTTGTATGCAAAACATATGAAGCCGGCCGCAAACTGGTTACAATGGCGCACTTTACAGACTTTCCGCACGTTCATGATGAAAATTTGGTTCGGGCAAAACGCGCCCCATCTGCCGCAGGGCAGCGCATTAACCATCGGCAATTTTGACGGCGTGCACCGTGGACATGCCCGCGTGATTTCGCGCGTGGTCTCCCTTGCTGAAGAGCACGGTTTGAGCTCTATCGCGGTTTCTTTTGACCCGCACCCGATGCAGGTGCACCGTCCCGAGGTGCCCCACCACGACATTATGGGTCAGGGTTCGCGTCGCTACTTTATGTGCCTGCTGGGTCTGAACGACTACCTGCTGCTGAACTACAACCTGGAGTTCGCTTCGCAGACCCCCGAAGAGTTCGTGAAGTCCACCTTCGTGGATGCGCTGAACGCGCGTTTCGTGGTCATCGGTGACGACGTGCGCTTTGGCAAGAATAACTCCGGAGACTTGAACACCATGCGTGAGCTGGGGGAGAAGTACGGCTTTGAGGTGGTTGTCGTTGAGGATCTGATGGTGGATGAGAACAGCCGCTGCTCCTCGACCCGCATCCGCCAGTTGCTGCTGGAGGGCGATATGCCCGCCGCAACCGAGCTGCTGGGCCGCCATCACATGATGGCTGGTGAGGTTGTGCACGGTCTGGCGCGCGGCCGCGAGTTGGGTTTCCCGACCGCGAACCTTGAGCTTGAGGCGCGCGGCCTGATTCCTGCCGATGGCGTGTACGCCGGCTGGCTGGTGGACGAATCCGGTAACCGTCACCCCGCCGCTATTTCGGTGGGTACGAACCCGACCTTTGACGGTATTGAGCACCGCCAGGTTGAGTCGCACGTGATCGACCGCCCGGAGGAGCGCGTGGAGGATTTCAACCTGTACGGTCAGCATGTGCTGATTGAGTTCGTGAAGCGTCTGCGCCCCATGGTGGCGTACACCGGTGTTGAGGCGCTGATTGAGCAGATTAACGATGACGTGGTGCAGGCCCGCGAGGTGCTGGCTGAGGACGCGAAGAACTACTGCCCGCCGGAGTGCCCGGTGCAGGCGGAAGTAAAGCAGCCCCACCTCTAGACCCACCACCCCTAACCCCGTATCGGGAGCCGCAGCCTGCGTTGTCTGCGGTGATGACTTGATGCCCCGGCGGCAGATTTTCGGATCTGCCGCCGGGGCTTCACGTACCCGACCGGATGCGCCGCCCATGAAACCTCGCGCGCTGCCCGCGCGGCACTCCTGTTTTAGTCGTCTGTTTTAGTCGCCCCCGTTTTAAGAGAAGATAGAGTCATGGAAAAAATGAACGTCGAATCCTTCAACCTTGACCACCGCGCCGTCAAGGCACCTTACGTGCGTATCGCAGACCGCAAGGTCCTGCCCGGTGGCGACACCCTCATCAAGTACGATATCCGCTTCACCCAGCCGAACACCGCGCACCTGGAAATGCCGACCGTGCACTCCATCGAGCACCTGAGCGCCGAGCACATGCGCAACCACACCGACCGTCTGATTGACTTCTCCCCGATGGGCTGCCAGACCGGTTTCTACGCGCTGACCCTGGGCCTGGAGCCCGAGGAGTTCTTCCCCATCCTGGAGGCAACCCTCAACGATATCCTCAACGCGACCGAGGTTCCGGCAGCGAATGAGGTGCAGTGCGGTTGGGGCGCCAACCACACCCTCGAAGGTGCGCAGGCTGCGGCTCGCGAGTTCCTCGCGGCACGCGATGAGTGGGCGCAGGTGATGGCGTAATGAGCGCACAGATTCCCGACGCTTTCGCATCTGCCTTCAACCCGGTGGACTTTGACCCGAACGCTTTCGATCCGGCTGAGGCGTTCAACAGCATGTTTGAGCTGATGGACGGCATGTCCAACGCCATCATCATTCAGGTGGCTATGGATGAGGAACTCGCCCCCTTCCTGAAGGTGACCGAGGAGCTGCAGCCCTCCTTCACCGAGGGCGCTGCGGTGTTCCACCCGCGCTACCTG
Organism: uncultured Rothia sp.; assembly: GCF_937976295.1. GTDB lineage: Bacteria > Actinomycetota > Actinomycetes > Actinomycetales > Micrococcaceae > Rothia. The sequence goes on from NZ_CALJRY010000188.1 coordinate 2,317, forward strand.
CAGGTGGGCGAGGACCAGGTTCCGCTGCTGCTGGTTCGCTCCAAGATTGGTCTGGTGAACGCGGCGAGCGCCGTCACCGAGGCGATTAGCTACTCTTCGAACTGCCTGGGCGTCATTAGCGCAGGTACCGCCGGCGGTTTGGCTCGGGGCATTAACGTGGGTGACGTGCTGATTGGTGAGAACTACACCTACACTGACGCCGATGCGACCGCGTTCGGTTACGCGCGCGGCCAGGTTCCGGGCATGCCCGAAAGCTACGACGGTCAGGCGGACGAGTGGCAGGACGCTCTGGAGCATGCGCTCGCTGCGCTGGAGCCGGTGCGTGAGCAGGCTGAGAGCGTGTGGGAGGTGCGCCGCGGCCAGATGCTGGCGGGTAACTCCTTCGTGACCGCCCACAATGTGAAGGACACCCGCGAGGCGTTCGAGGGGGCTATCAGCACCGATATGGAGACCACCGCTATCGCGCAGGTCTGCCACAACTACGAGATTCCGTTTATCGGTGTGCGTTGCGTGTCTGATTTGTGCGGCCCGGAGGCTGACCAGGACTTCCACCTCTCCGTGGATGTGGTGGCTCCTCGTTCGGCTCGTTACGCTCTGCAGCTGGCTGCTGAGCTGTGGACTGAGGCGCAGCTGGAGGCGCTGGACCTGGCTCTCTAAATCTCTAGAGCATGCGGCCAGATGTGAGCTCGCATTCAGAAGTGCCGGGGCGTGAACCTGATGGGTTTGCGCCCCGGTCTTTTTATGACCGGTCCGCGAGACATGCAGAAATATTAATCGCGGTGAATATACATTCTGTGTGTCGTGGAGTACTATGTTTGAAGAAACTAATCGCTCTCACAGAGGAGTACGTCGTGAAGTTCTGTCCGACTCTCGCCTCCGTCACCGGTCTGCTCGGTGGCTACAAGGTTGCAACTAGCACCGGCATCCGCCCGCTCGGTGGCGCTGTCCTGGCACTGTGCGGTGCCGTGGCTTACAAGAATTGGAAGCGTAAGGCTGGCGCAGGCCGTGCCACCTTCCTCACCGCTCTCTACCTCGGCGCGTTCGGCGCCGCTCATCCGCTCGCCAAGAAACTTGGCGCGTGGCCTGCAGTCTACACCGTGACTGCTGTAACCGCTCTGTCCTCCATCGTCATTGGACGTAAGCGACAGAAGTAGTCTTTGACAAAAAGACGGCGGAAAGGCAACGTTGCCTTCCCGCCGTCTTTTGTATTCCCACCCACCGTACCGTTGGATGGGGATGCGCCGGGGCGACGCGCGAAGGCAACACCTTCTGCGCAACGCCCCATCACTCGATGGGGAGTGAAATAGCCCCGGTGCCGCGCTAGAGATCCTGCGAACCGCTAGATCACAGGCAAGCTCGGCACCGCCCGATAAGTTTCCCCGCCACCGGCGGGTACACCCCACGAGGTAAAGGAAAAGAAGAAGATGAATACCACTCCGGACTCAACCCCGGTACAGCAGGGAGTAGCGGTACAGCAGGGAGCAGAGACTTCCGAGAACCCGCAGCTAGCGCGTGGACTCTCCCTGCGCCACATCATGTTCATCGCCCTCGGCTCCGCCATCGGCACCGGCCTGTTCTACGGCTCGGCGTCCGCCATTCAGCTTGCGGGCCCCTCCGTGCTGCTTGCCTACGTTATTGGCGGCGCGGCAGTGTTCATGGTGATGCGCGCAATGGGCGAACTCGCCCTGGCGCACCCGGTCTCTGGAGCGTTCTCTGAATACGCCACCCGCTACCTCGGACGCTGGGCCGGCTTCGTGACCGGCTGGACCTACGCCCTGGAAATGGCGCTGGTCGCCATTGCGGACGTCACCGCTTTTGCCGTGTACATGAAGTTCTGGTTCCCGAACAGCCCCTCCTGGATTTGGATTGTCTCTGTTCTGCTGATTCTGCTCGCCATTAACCTGGCGAAGGTCAAGACATTTGGCGAGACCGAATTCTGGTTTACCCTCGTGAAGGTCAGCGCCATTATCGCCATGATTGTTGGCGGCGTGGTTCTGCTCTTCGTGGGCGTGCAGGTACACGACTCCGTGGCGCCCTCCGTCACGAACCTCTGGGCTCTTGAAGGCGGCTTCTTCGCGAACGGATTTACCGGCTTCCTCGCCTGCTTTACCGTGGTGATGTTTGCGTTCGGCGGTATCGAGAACATCGGTATTGCCGCCGGTGAGGCGAAGAATCCGCGCACCGCAATCCCCAAGGCGATTCGCACGGTGCCGTTCCGCATCCTCATCTTCTACGTTCTGACCCTGGCGGTCATCATGTCCCTGTACCCCTGGTACTCGGTGACGAAGGCGAACTCGCCGTTCGTGCAGATCTTTGAGGCCCTGGGCATTCCGGCTGCTGCTTCGATTCTGAACGTGGTCATCATTACCGCCGCCATCTCTGCGCTGAACGCGGACGTGTACGGTGCCGGCCGCATGATGTACGGTCTGGCGAAGCAGAACCTGGCGCCGGCTTCCTTCGCGAAGGTTACGAAGAATGGTGCGCCCTGGATGACCACCCTCATCATGGTGCTGGTCATGGCGGTCGGCGTGATTGTGAATGTGCTCTTCGAGAACGCGTTCGAGGTGGTCGCCTCCCTGGCAACATTCGCGACCGTGTTCGTGTGGGTCATGATTCTGCTGGCACACATCGCGTTCAAGCGCAGCGGTTCCGATACCGAGGCGCAGCCGGTACGTCAGCCCCTGTGGCTGAGCTACTTGACGTTGGCGTTCATGATCTTTATCGTGGTGCTCTTCGGTTTCTTTGCTGACACCCAGCTGGCGCTGGTGATGGGCGCAGTCTGGTGCCTGTTCCTGCTGGGCTACTACCGCCTTGCGGTGATGCGCGCTCGCGCTGAAGCATAAACACAAAATAAACGTAGGAGCCGGTACGAGACCCCTGCGCGAGAACCCGTCTGTGAAGCCCGGCGACCGGTAGTGTGATGAGCTACCTGTCGCCGGGCTTCTGCGCACCCTTCCACGAAAGCGCCCCGGTAGCGTAGAATGGGAAGAACGCGTCTGCAGTCCGCAGTAGACGACGTGTATTACAGGGCGTAAGCCCACCACCCGGCGGCAACCGTCCGTACGGGACGTATGCGGTACTAACTCTAGGAGTTAAAAAGTGGCACTGGATCCCGCTGTCAAGCAGGCAATCATCAAGGAATACGCAACCCACGAGGGCGACACCGGTTCGCCCGAGGTTCAGATTGCAGTTCTGTCTCGTCGTATCGCCGACCTGACCGAGCACCTGAAGTTCCACAAGCACGATCACCACTCCCGTCGTGGCCTGATGATCCTCGTTGGTCGTCGCCGCAACATGCTCGGCTACCTGAAGAGCGTCGACATCGAGCGTTACCGTTCGCTGATCGAGCGCCTGGGTCTGCGCCGATAAAACAGGAGCGTCTTGACGCTTTTGTGGTGATTAATCGCCTTTAGGCGGTGTGTGCGGACGTGCTGTCAGCACTACCAACCCTCCATTACGGAGGCCGGTAGCGCCAGCGCGTCCGTACTGCCGCGTTGAGGGGCGCATCTTCCGTTAGCCAGAATCCAACGCTAAATTCCACGTTAGATTCCAACGCTAGCTTCTCAAGCGAGAATCCTGAGAAGATGCCGCCCCACCTGAAAGAAAGAACATAGGCCGTGCCGGCACACACGCCGCGGTCCTCGGTAGCGAATTACGGAACAACACCGCCTCCACAACCTTGCCGATACGCCTCGCGCACACGGTATGGACAAAGGTGGGGGAGAGGTGCCGTGGTTTCCTATCGAAGGCCGACTCATGCGCCGTACGGCCTACCAAGAAGAAAGAAGGAACCGTGGAAGGTCCCGAAATCAAGTTTGCTGAAGTCGAAATCGACAACGGCATTCACGGTAAGCGCCACGTGCGCTTTGAAACCGGCCGCCTCGCAAAGCAGGCTGCTGGCTCCGTCCTCGTCACCATCGATGACGAGACCACCCTGCTCTCCGCAACCGCAATCGGCAAGTCTCCCCGCGAGGGCTTCGACTTCTTCCCGCTGACCGTGGACGTGGAAGAGCGCATGTACGCAGGCGGCAAGATCCCCGCATCGTACTTCCGCCGCGAAGGCCGCCCCAGCACCGAGGCAATCCTTGCTGCACGCCTGATTGACCGCCCGCTGCGCCCCGCCTTCACCAAGGGCATCCGCAACGAGGTTCAGGTCGTCGTGACCGTCCTGACCTACGAGCCGGACGAAATCTACAACACCTTCGCAATCAACGCTGCCTCCGCATCGACCTCCCTGTCCGGTGCGCCGTTCAACGGCCCCATCGGTGGCGTGCGCATGGCACTGATCGACGGCCAGTGGGTCTGCTTCCCCAAGTACTCCCAGCTGGAAAACGCTGTCTTCGACATGGCTGTTGCAGGCCGTATCGTCACCAAGGCTGACGGTACCGAAGACGTCGCAATCATGATGGTTGAGGCAGAAGCAACCGACAACTCCTGGAAGCTCATCAAGGAAGACGGCCAGACCGCCCCCACCGAAGAGATCGTCGCAGAGGGCCTGGAAGCAGCTAAGCCCTTCATCGCAGCACTGTGCAAGGCACAGGCTGACCTGGTGGCTCGCGCAGGCAAGCCCGCCCTGGAACTGCCCTTCTTCGGCGGCCACGGCGAGGACGTCGACGCAGCGGTTGAGGCATTCGCAGCAGACCGCCTGGCAGAGGTGTACTCCATCGCTGGCAAGCAGGAACGCGAAGCAGCAGCAGCCGAGCTGCAGGAAGAGCTCATGGAAGCTCTCACCGGCGAAGGTAAGGAATTTGAAGAGCGCTCCAACGAGGTCTCCGTAGCATTCGCTGCCCTGACCAAGCACGTGGTGCGCCAGCGCATCCTCACCGAGCAGGTCCGTATTGACGGCCGCGGCCTGACCGACATCCGCCAGCTCACCGCTGAGGTTGAAATCCTGCCCCGCGTTCACGGCTCCGCTCTCTTCGAGCGCGGCGAAACCCAGATCATGGGTATCACCACCCTGAACATGCTCAAGATGGAGCAGCAGCTGGACTCCCTGCACCCGGTCAAGTCCAAGCGTTACATCCACCACTACAACTTCCCGCCGTACTCCACCGGTGAGACCGGCCGCGTGGGTTCGCCCAAGCGCCGCGAAATCGGCCACGGCGCCCTCGCAGAGCGCGCAATCACCCCGGTGCTGCCCTCCCGCGAAGAGTTCCCCTACGCAATCCGTCAGGTCTCCGAGGCTCTGGGCTCCAACGGCTCGACCTCCATGGGTTCGGTCTGTGCATCGACCCTGTCTCTGCTGAACGCCGGTGTGCCGTTGCGCGCACCCGTTGCAGGTATCGCAATGGGCCTGGTCTCTGACGAGGTTGACGGCGAGACCCGCTACGCAGCCCTGACCGACATCCTCGGCGCGGAAGACGCACTGGGCGATATGGACTTCAAGGTGGCAGGTACCTCCGAGTTCGTGACCGCTATCCAGCTGGACACCAAGCTCGACGGCATCCCCGCATCCGTGCTCGCTGGCGCACTGACCCAGGCACGTGAGGCTCGCCTGCACATCCTCGAGGTGCTCGTCAGCGCGATTGACGCACCGGATGAGATGAGCGAGTTCGCACCGCGCATTATTTCCGTGAAGATTCCGGTTGCCAAGATCGGTGAGGTTATCGGCCCCAAGGGTAAGATGATCAACCAGATTCAGGAAGACACCGGCGCAGACATCTCCATTGAGGACGACGGTACCGTATACATCGGCGCAGCTGACGGCCCCTCCGCCGAGGCTGCACGTTCGGCAGTGAACGCTATCGCTAACCCGCAGGTTCCCGAGGTTGGCGAACGCTACCTGGGTACCGTAGTGAAGGTGACCGACTTCGGTGCGTTCATCTCCCTGACCCCCGGTAAGGACGGTCTGCTGCACATCTCCGAGATGCGTAAGCTCAACGGCGGTAAGCGCGTTGTTGACGCTGAGGACGTTGTCTCCGTGGGCCAGAAGGTCCAGGTGGAGATCACCAAGATTGATGACCGCGGCAAGCTCTCGCTGGCACCGGTTGTTGAGGGCGACGACGAGTAGTCGTAACCCCCGCTAAGTGATGAGGGGCGTTCGGCGCACCCGGTGCGGTTCACTCCCCGCCGGATGCGCCGGGCGCCCCTTATCTCATGAGGACAGAGAACAGCGGAATGCAGACTGCTGTTCTCACTATGAAAGGAATATCGGAATTGTCGACTCGACGAGATACGACGATTGATATTGCCAAGGGCATCGCGATTATCGCGATTGTTTTTGGGCATATTCATCGAGGAATGTGGGCATCAGGGTTGGGCACCGAGGCCCTGCGCCCCTACAAGTACATGCTGGATTATGGGGTTTATTTCTGGCACCTGGTAGTTTTTGCTTTTCTGAGCGGCCTTTTTGTGGCACGAGGAGCAACGAAGACTACTCCCTCCTCATACCTGACGAAGCGTCTGGTTCTCTTCGGATACCTCTACGTTATTTGGCAGGTTCTGCAGGTGGGTATGAAGCTTGTGCTTCCCTCTAACTCTTCCGATAAGACAACTGTTATGAGCCTGCTTGAATTGTGGAAGCCCGAGGGTCAGCTCTGGTTCTTCCCCTGGCTCATGATTGTCACCATTATTGCTGTGCTGGGCCGCGTCTGGCAGAAGGACATCAAAGCCTACGCAGTTGTGACGGTGTGCGCGGTTCTTGCCATCGTTTTCTGGGGCTATAGCGGCGATTATGTAGGTACCGGAGGTATCTCTCTAGCGGTCTTCTTCATGCTTGGCGTGGCTCTTGGCCACGAGAGGTTCCAGGCTATTATGGAGTCCGTACCGCTGGCAGCACACGCCGCCATTGCGGTAGTCGGTTTTGCCGTCTACACCGTAATTTTGGTGAATGTACAGGCCGCTCCGCCGACTGTGGTGCCCTACTTTGCGAATAACCCGGCGGCAATCGCCACGGGTATTGTCGCTTCGTTGCTGTCCTCGCTGGCGGTGCTCTCGCTCTCCTACCTGCTGGCGCGGGTTCCGTGGAGCAGCTGGCTCGCCTACCTGGGCCGTCACTCCCTGGAAATCTTTATCGCGCACATTGTGTGCGGTGCAGCTTTCCGTTTCGTGCTGACGAAGTCCGGTTTCTTCTCGGTGCCCCTGTTCTTGGTGGGAGGAACGATCTTCGCGATCCTCGCCTCGCTCCTGATGGGGTACTGCGCTCAGAAACTGCGGGTTCCGCTGTTTGCGTTGCCTCGCTCTCTTGAACGAAAAATTAGCTAATCGAAATATCGAAGGACGCTGAATGTCTATTTCCCTGCCCGTCGAGCTTGAGGCAATCGCCGAAGAGCTCAACTACGAGCACGGCCGCCTCATCTACGAGGGTGTAGGCGGTAACGAGGTGCGCCGCTCCATCCTGCCCGGTGGCGTACGCGTGATTACCGAAAAAATGCCCGGTACCCGCGGCGTATCCATCGGATTCTGGGTGGGAGTCGGCTCCCGCGACGAAGCCCCCGGCATGCTCGGCTCCACCCACTTCCTGGAGCACCTGCTGTTCAAGGGCACCGGCACCCGCACCGCCCTGGACATTGCATCCTCCTTCGACGCGGTAGGCGGCGAATCCAACGCCCTGACCGCTAAGGAGCACACCTGCTACTACGCGCGTGTGCTCGACGACGACGCGCCCATGGCGGTGGACGTCATCACCGACATGGTCACCAACGCCCTGCTGGACCCGGCTCACCTGGAGCAGGAACGCGGCGTGATTCTCGAAGAGATCGCCATGGACCAGGACGACCCGACCGACGTTGCTTTCGAGAACTTCGTGGAGCAGCTCATGGGAGAGAACCCGCTGGGCCGCCCCATTGGCGGTACCCCGCAGGAGATTACCGAGGTGCCGCGTGACGCCGTGTGGGAGCACTACAAGCGCTACTACACCCCGGACCGCCTGGTCATTTCTGCCGCCGGTTCGCTGGAACACAGCACCATGGTCCGCCTCGTGCTGGAGGCGCTGACCCGCTACGGCTGGAACCTGCAGGAGGGCGTGGCACCGGCACCGCGTCGCGTGCGTACCGACAGCGGCATCATTCCGCTGAGCGAGCTGCGTGAGGTGGAGAAGAGCTTCGAACAGACCAACATTGTGATGGGCTGCCCGAGCATTATCGCCGGGGATGACCGCCGCTACGCGATGAGCGTGCTGACCAGCGCGTTCGGTGCGGGCATGTCCTCGCGTCTGTTCCAGGAGATTCGTGAGAAGCGCGGCCTTGCCTACAGCACGTTTGCGTTCTCCGGTGCGTACTCGGATGCCGGTTACTTCGGCATGTACGCAGGCTGCCTGCCCGCTAAGACCGAGCAGGTGCGCGAGGTCATGGGCTACGAGTTCGATAAGCTCGCCACCGCCGGTATTACCGAGGAAGAGCTGACGAAGGTCCGTGGTCAGCTGGCTGGCTCCACCGTGCTCGGTAGCGAGGATTCCGGTTCGCGCATGTCCCGTCTGGGCCGTGCAGAGCTGGACTCGGGCCTGTTTACCAGCACCGATGAGCTGCTGGAGAAGATCCGCGCGGTCTCCCTGGAGGAGGTTCGCGACCTGGCGGCATACCTGGGGCAGCAGCAGATGATTACCACCATCGTGCGCTAACCCGCAACACTTACGGCACAAAAATGCCCGTTCCTTCCCCCAAGCGAGGGGGAGGGAACGGGCATTTTGTTGTATCGGCATCTATCGCAGAGGCGCTTCCACAAAGTGCTTCCGGGCGCTCAGCCACCCATACTCTTGACGCTCAGCATGAGCGGCAGAACCCGAAAAGCACCTGCCCAGAGCAGCCCCAGAACGCTACTTCTGCGCTCTACTTCTGAAGGGCTACTTCTGTGCCTTAGCGATAGCCTCCATCAGCACCTGAGCGTAGAGTTCCTGACCGGCTGCCTCCGGGTGAACACCGTCAGAGGCCAGCAGACCGCTCTGAGTCTGCAGAGCCTGGCGAATCGCAGAGTTCCAATCCGCAATAATCACACGATCAGAATGCTGAGCCGCAAACTCGCGAATCTTACCGTTCGAGTAGTCAATCCAGGTCAGGTTGCGCGGGCCGTAACCGGTGACCAGCACCAGCTTAGAATCAGCGGGCATAGCCGCCAGAACCTCGTCGAGCTGACCGTCCAGAATGGTCGAGTTTGCGGTCACCGACAGCACGAAGGTCTTACGAATCTGGCCGTTGGCACCCATGGATTTAATAATCGGCAGGGCCTTGGCGATGGTGCGTCCCTCCGCCGCATCGATGGATGCTTCGGGCATCTTGTCGTACAGCTCGGGGGATACCGCCACCACAATGGAGTCACCCACAATGCTCACCTGAGAAGAGTTCACCGAACCAGCCGAAACAGTCGAAGCTGAGGGGCTAGCCGAAGCCGAAGCCTTTGCATCCTTACCGGTAGCAGATGCGCTCGGGTTTGCAGAAGTACTCGGGCTTGCAGAGGCGCTCGCGGCCTGTGCTTCCTGACGCGCCTTCAGACGCTCAGCGGCGGCACGCTTGCCGTCCTCAACGGACTTCTGGGCGGTAGTCATCGTCGGAGCGGTGTGCACCGCCAGACCGGTCGAAGCACCAGCCACCACAACAGCCAGAATCACCGAAACAGGCAGGAACCTAGTGCGTGGAGACTGGAACAATGCCATGAAACGGTTCGCGCTACCGCGGAAACCGTAACGGCGAATCGGGGTCTCAACCCAGCGGTACGACATCTCCGCAATAACGAAGGTCGCCACCAGAACGCCCACGTTTACCAGTGGGGAGCGGTCCGCACCCAGGGTGTAGTGCATGACCACGGCGAGCGGCCAGTGCCACAGGTACAGGCCGTAGGAACGTTCACCCACCCAGCGCAGGGGCGCGAAATTCAGCAGGCGGCGCAGCATTTCGGAGGCGCCAGCGAGCATATCGGGCAGCATACCCTGAATCACGCCGAGAGCCAGCAGGGAGGCACCGAACAGGCCCCAGGGAATCGCACCGGGTGCCGACTCGGGAACCAGCATCGCGTAGGGAATCAGCGCGAACAGGGACAGCCAGCTGATCATGACGCGGGCGAAAGCGACCAGGCCGAAGGGCTGAGCCACACGGTACAGCACGGACTGCTGAAGCGGCGGGTACAGCGACCAGGGGCGCGCAAAGGCCAGCAGCGCACCGAGCAACAGGCCGTACAGGTGAGTGTCGGTGCCGTAGTAGACGCGGCTAATGGGGGAACCGAACATCAGCAGTGTGGTGGCGGCGCTCAGCGACGCAATAATACCGAGCACCATGACCACGCTGAAGCGACGCCACGAACGGCCTAACAGCACGCCGGCGCCAACAATCAGCAGGGGCCACACCACGTAGAACTGTTCTTCCACAGCCAGGGACCAGAAGTTCGTGAAGAGCTCCGGGGAGGTCTGCGCGAAGTAGTCGTTACCGGCAAAAATGGAAATCCAGTTGGACGAGAAGGTCGCCGCACCGGTGAGCTGTCGACTGAGGTTCACCTGAATATCGCCGCCAATGAGCAGGCTGACCGGCCCCATGACCAGAATCAGCAGGATAATGGCGGGAAGCAGTCGGCGGGCACGGCGAATCCAGAAGTTGCCCAGGGCAATTTTGCCGGTGAGCGCACCTTCACGCAGAAGCAGGGAGGTAATCAGGAAGCCAGAGATGACGAAGAAGATATCCACGCCAATCATGCCGCCAGGTAGTACGGTGGGCCAGAAATGATACACCATCACGAGTAGCACAGCGATTGCTCGCAGGCCGTCCAGACCCGGCAGAATATACCGCCGGTTAGCCTCTTCTGGACGCACGGAGGAGGTAAAGAGGGACTTCATACTGTCTGTGTACTCCGTAGGACGGAAATTATAGAAATACTTGCTAATTATATGTTTGTTCCCTTTCGGCGACATATAAATACCCATATATGACGCATAGAAGATTTTGTTTTTTGTATTTGTCAGTTCTGCTGGGCATCTCACCCCGTGTGTGCGATAGGGCGTATCGCGTCTACACGGGGGATAATAGAGGCTGTACGTCACAGCGTCTGCCCCATTGTCGGGGCGCTAACAAGTTACGGAGGAGAGAATCATGACCCACGCGAACGACGAAAAAATCTGGAAGGTAGCGGTACTCGGTGCCGCGGGCCGTATGGGTTCCGAGGCGGTGCGCGCCGTCAACACCTCCGCAGACATGGACCTGGTGGCGGCACTGGGCCGCGGCGACGACCTGCAGGAGCTGGTCGATGCCGGCGCAGAGATTGTTATTGACCTGACCGTTCCTGAATCCAGCGAGGCGAATGTGCGCTTCGCGGTGGAGCACGGTATGCACGCGGTGGTCGGTACGACCGGTTGGACCCCCGAGCGCCTGGACTCCCTGCGCGAACTGCTGGCTGAGCACCCCGAGGTGGGCGTGCTCATCGCACCGAACTTCGCGATTGGTTCGATCCTCGCCACCGAGTTCGCGGCGAAGGCAGCGCGCTACTTCGAATCGGTAGAAATCATTGAGATTCACCACCCGAATAAGGTAGATGCCCCCTCCGGTACCGCTGTGCACACCGCCCGCAAGGTGGCAGCCGCCCGCGCGGAGGCTGGCGTGGGCCCGAGCCCGGATGCCACCACCTCCGACCCGCTGGGCTCGCGCGGCGCCGTGGTCGACGATATTCACGTACACGCGGTGCGTCTGCGCGGCATGGTGGCTCACCAGGAGATCCTGCTGGGCGATCCCGGTCAGCAGCTGGTGATTCGTCACGATTCCTTTGACCGTGCCTCCTTCATGCCCGGTGTGCTGCTGGGTGTGCGTGAGGTGGCGGCGCATCCGGGTTTGAGCGTGGGCTTGGACGCCTACATGGATTTGTCCTAGGAGAGAGTATTGTCTGAACAGACTTCGCCTGAGAACGTGCAGGCATCTTCTGAGGCTCGTAGCCCCTGGTGGACTTCGCTGCGCCTGTGGAGCATCTGCGCGTGCGTGTTGATGGTGCTGACCGTACTGATTCTGCCGCTGCCGCTGACGGTGCGTGCCTCGATTTTGGGTGTGCTGATTTTTAGTGCCGTCTTCGTCGCGGTGGACGCCGGCGGCTGGGGTAAGACCTTCGCGGCGCTGACCTGCACCCTGCTGACCCTGTACCTGGTGCATATTGCGCAGCAGGGCTTCGTGATGCTCACCTCCGGTTCTGTGGCTGGCATTGTGCTTGGCGCGGGCATGATTCTGCTGCCGATTCTGGGCGCATGGGCGCTGGTGCGTGAGGTGCTTTTCGGTGCCCGTATTCAGCGTATGGCGCAGGAGCTGGCGGCTTCGGGTGAGCTGGCTGAGGATACCCTGCCGCGCACCCCCTCCGGCCGTGTGGACCGTGAGGCTGCGGCGGTGGAGTTTGAGAGCTTCGCGGCGGCGGTGGAGCAGGAGCCGAATAACTGGAAGGCGTGGTTCAACCTGTCGTGCATGTACGATGCGGGCGGCGAGCGCAAGCGTGCCCGCGCGGCGATGCGTAACGCGTGGGCGCTGCGTTCGGGCGGCCAGGCGAAGGGTATGCGCTAGGGGCTGCCGCGGTTGTCCATCCTTAATGCCGCATTTATTTTCGGCGTGCGGTTGGTAGATAGCGCCGAGGCTTCGCGCCCGGTTTCATCGTTCCTGTGGGGGAATCTCCGCGAAAGTACAGCGGGTTTGAGGGCTTGAGGGCTTGAGGGCTTGGGAAGGTCCGAATAATAGAACACGCATGAAAATTTATGCGTTCTGTAGAAAAAATCTGCAGTTCGGGCGTACTCTGGACATATGTCTGAGAACCTTTCGAACCCCGGTACTTTTGTTGAACCCGTCTTCGGTCGCCTCCTGACCGCAATGGTGACCCCCTTCGCGAAGGACGGCTCCGTTGACGAAAAGCAGGTCGTAGACCTGGCGAACTACCTTGTGGAGAACGGCCACGACGGCCTGGTGGTTTGCGGTACCACCGGCGAATACTCCACCATGACCGATGACGAGAACGAACGTGTCTTCCAGATTGTGAAGGACACCGTCGGTTCTCGCGCGAAGATTATTGCCGGTGTTGGTTCCAATGACACTGCGCACACTATTGAGCTGGCGCACCGTGCCGAAAAGATTGGTGTGGACGGTCTGCTGGTTGTGACCCCCTACTACAACAAGCCGACTCAGCCGGGTGTCTACGCCCATTTTGCGACCGTTGCGCAGGCAACTGAGACTCCCGTCATGCTGTACGATATTCCGGGTCGTGCGGGCATCCCCATCGCACCCGAAACCTACCGTCGCCTGGCAGAAATTGATAGTATTGTAGCGGTGAAAGACGCCAAGGCAGACTTCGGTGCCGCAACCGAGGTCATGGCAACCACCGACCTGCACTACTACAGCGGCGACGACGGACTGACCCTTCCCTGGATGGCAATGGGCGCCGTCGGCCTCGTTTCGGTGACTGCACATGTGGCACCCGGACTCTTCCGTGCCCTGATTGATGCTATCGTTGCACAGGACCTGGTGGAGGCGCAGCGTCTTCACCTGGAACTGACTCCGATTGTCCGAGCAACCATGGGCCGTGCCCCCGGTTGCGTTGCCGCCAAGGAAATTCTTTCCTGGCAGGGTGTGCTGGATGAGCCCGTCGTTCGCCTGCCGCACGTACTCTCCGAACCGGAGGTTGCCCAGGCTATGCGAGCTGATCTGCTCTCCTCGAGCATCGCTCACACCCTGAAGAACGCCTAAACTTTAACGCAGAACCTGCACAACTATCGTGCAGAGCGCGTATATATAGAGGACTTCGGCTTGCTGTACGCCCCGCCTTCGGGGTGTGCAATGTAGCCAACGGACGCGGACTCCACACCTAACACTAGGTGAGGGGTCCGCTCTGGCGTATTGCCGCGGTTTATCGTTGCCTGTTGAATCATGAGGACTTTAGCCCCCACTCAGACAGGGACTTAACGTTGGCAGAAGCACCCGGCGCACTACGCCCCGAATACTTTTGAATACTTTCGGTGATTTGGACGCACCGGCAGCACTTCCGCAGCCTCGGCACATGAGAGCTGAATCAGCTGGAGTGCTGCGGTACGAAGCGTCGCCTACGAATCACAGACATCACAAGAAAACATAGAAGAAAGAGGAGACACACGATGAGCGTCTTTGAAGCGAATCTTCCCCTCCCGCCCCGCCTGAAGAAGGACACCCTGCGCGTGGTGCCCCTGGGCGGCCTGGGCGAAGTCGGTCGTAACATGACCGTGTACGAAATTAACGGCAAGCTGCTGATTGTTGACTGCGGCGTGCTCTTCCCCGAAGAGTCCCAGCCCGGCGTGGACCTGATTCTGCCCGACTTCAGCTACATTGTTGACCGTCTGGACGACGTGGTCGCCATGGTGCTGACCCACGGCCACGAGGACCACATCGGCGCGGTTCCCTACCTGCTGCGCCGCCGCCCCGACATCCCCCTGGTCGGTTCCGAACTGACCCTGGCACTGGTTGAGGCGAAGCTCGCCGAGCACCGCATCAAGCCCTACACCCTCGCGGTGAAGGAGCACCAGGTGGAGCGTTTCGGCCCGTTCGAGTGCGAGTTCGTTGCGGTGAACCACTCGATCCCGGATGCGCTGGCTGTCTACATCCGCACCAAGGCTGGCAAGGTTCTGCACACCGGCGACTTCAAGATGGACCAGCTGCCGCTGGATGGCCGCATCACCGACCTGCGCCACTTTGCTCACCTGGGCGAGGAGGGCGTGGACCTGTTCCTGCCGGACTCCACCAACGCTGAGGTTCCCGGCTTCACCCCGACCGAGAAGCACATTGGTCCGGTGCTGTCGAACGTCTTCCGTGACGCAACCGGCCGCATCATTGTGGCGTCCTTCTCCTCGCACGTTCACCGCGTGCAGCAGGTGCTGGATGCAGCCGCTGAGCGTGGCCGCAAGGTCGTGCTCGTGGGCCGCTCCATGGTGCGTAACATGACCATTGCTGAGAAGCTGGGCTACCTGAAGGTTCCCGACAACGTGCTGGTGGACCTGAAGAAGGTCGATGACTACCGCCCCGACCAGATCGTGATGATGTGCACCGGTTCGCAGGGCGAACCGATGGCGGCACTGTCGCGCATGGCGAACGGCGACCACAAGATTCAGATTGAGCCCGGCGACACCGTGGTGCTCGCCTCCTCGCTGATTCCCGGTAACGAGACCAGCGTCTTCCGCATCATTAACGCCCTCATGAAGCTGGGCGCTAACGTGGTGCACAAGGGCAACGCGAAGGTTCACGTTTCCGGTCACGCTGCCGCCGGTGAGCTGCTGTACTGCTACAACATTCTCAAGCCGAAGAACGTTATGCCGGTTCACGGCGAGGTTCGCCACCTGATTGCCAGCGGTGACCTGGCGATGGAGACCGGCGTTCCGAAGAAGAACGTGCTGCTCTGCGAGTCCGGCACCGTCGTGGATCTGCGCGATGGCGTGGCGTCCGTGGTGGGCGAGGTTCCCTGCGAGTACCTGTACGTTGATGGCCGCTCCGTCGGTGAGGTGACCGAGAGCGACCTGAAGGACCGCCGCATCCTGGGCGAAGAAGGCTTCGTGTCCATTGTGACCGTCATTGACCGCGCAACTAAGCGCGTGGTGACCGGCCCGGATATTCACGCTCGCGGTATCGCTGAGGACGACTCGGTCTTTGACGAGATTGTTCCGAAGATTACCGCTGCTTTGGAGGATGCGCTGCACCGCGCACCCGAGAAGGTTCACACCGTGCAGCAGCTGCAGCAGATTGTGCGCCGCACCATCGGTGCCTGGATTTCTCGCCGTCTGCGCCGCAAGCCCATGATTGTTCCCGTGGTTGTTGAGAACACCTCGAAGGCCGCGAAGAACTAACGCGAAGAACTAATACTCTGCGCGAGGCGAGCTGCCTGCCATAGCAAAAAGGCGATAGCGAAAAGGCGGGGTCGATACGTTGTGTCGGCCCCGCCTGCTGTGTATCTGCAGAAGGTATGGGCGAAAGCTACGCGAAGGTAAACGCGAAAGTTGTGCGAAAGCGAGCGCGGCAGGGGAGAAGCGCCTCATCAGCGCCCTATCAATGCCCTCACGGGCAGCGGGTGGGGCGCACTTTTTAGCTCACTGATAACGAAAGAATCGGTACATTAACGGGAAGGTTGATACCCTAAAAGGTATGGCTCCACGGACCACGAAGGGTCGTAACACGACCTCTACTAAAGCAAACACTAAGAAGACCACTCGCAAGCGCACCACCTCCCGAGGCGGTGCCCAGCGCGGTGCCAACGCGGCGAACCCTATAGCGGGCGCTATCTCCTCCGTCTGGCTGAGCATCGCTCACGCCATCGGTGGGCTCTTCCGCTCCATTGGCGCGGTGCGCACCGACCTTGCCCCCGAAGACCGCCGTGACGGTGGCGCGCTCACCATCCTGCTGTTCGGCCTGATCAGCGCCGGAGTGGAGTGGTACAACTGGCGTGCCCACACCTCCCTCGGTTTGTTGCGAGCGCCCCTGGAGGCCTGGCACACCATGCTGGGCGGTATTTTCGGTCAGGGCGCCCTGCTGATTCCGGTGCTCAGCTTCATTATGGCGTGGTGTGTTTTCCGTGGACCCGACCTGATTAAACGTAATAACCGCGTGGCGTTGGGCTCCTTCATCATGCTGGTGGCGACCTCCCTGTTCTTTGCACGCCATGCGGGTCACCCGACCTTCGCGGATGGTTTTGACGCCGTCTGGGCTGGCGGTGGCGTGGTTGGCGTGCTGCTGGGCACCCCCATTGTGCGTGTGAGCGGCGGTATTGCGTTCTTTGAGATCCTGATTCACCTGCTACTGGGTATTGCCGGTCTGATGGTTCTGACGAACACTCCGATTCGTCAGGTGGTGCCGCGTACCCTGCACCTGGTCGGTTTGGTGTTGGGTGAGAAGCCCAACGGTACGACTCGAACCTCCGCGAAGGACAGCCCTTCGGATGCGACTCAGACCGTGGATCTGAACGCTGAGGAGCACGACCGCAGCTACCTGTACGAGGATGAGAAGCCGGCACGCACGGCGCAGAAGTCGGGTGGCCTGTTCTCTCGTCTGCGCGGTTGGTTGGGGTTTGCTCCCACCGCGTCGACGGATTCTTCCCTGGACGAGTACGCCGGTGATGAAGCGTTCGTGAGCGCCGTGGTGGATGAGACTCACCCGGAGACCACGCAGATGCCTGTACACCCCGCGGACTCTGC
Source organism: uncultured Rothia sp. (assembly GCF_937976295.1). GTDB lineage: Bacteria > Actinomycetota > Actinomycetes > Actinomycetales > Micrococcaceae > Rothia. Next base: position 19,400 of record NZ_CALJRY010000188.1, read on the forward strand.
ACAGGATTCCGCTCAGCAGACGCGCCCGGCGGCTAAGCCGAACCGCCTGTCCCGCCTGCCCGGTCGCCTCAACCAGGCGCCGGCTGCGCAGGGTACTTCTGCCCAGGGTACTTCTGCACAGGGCGGTACTTCATCCACTAGCCCTGACCTCTTCGACGTTGAGGCATCGGATGCACCCGCAGCCCGCCTGGATCAGGTGCAGCGCGCCGCCGTGGCGAATGGCCGCGTGAACCGTATTCCGGGCGAGGAGCCCCTCTTTGATGTTGAAGCATACGACGGCTTCGGCGCTTCTGAGGAAGCTGCACCGCAGACGATGCCGCACCAGGTTGTGAACCCCGCGCAGCCTGCTACGCCCGCGGCTCAGCCTCCGATTCCGACCCGCATGCACTCGCCGGGTGCGCATCCGAAGAACGCGGCTCCCGCGGCTTCGCGAGCGCCCGAGGCTGGCGCATCCCGCCCGTTGCAGAACAACACTCAGGTGGCGACCACCGAGCAGGCGCGCGGCGAGCAGGTTGTGCAGTCCTCCCGCGGCACCTACGTGCTGCCCTCGGAGGAGATGCTGGTTTCCGGTCCTCCCGCCAAGGAATCTTCCGAGGTCAACGAGCACGTGGTTGAGGCTCTGACGAATGTGCTGGAGCAGTTCAAGGTGGATGCGCAGGTCACCGGCTTCTCGCGCGGCCCGACCGTGACCCGCTACGAGATTGAGCTGGGTCCCGCCACCAAGGTGGAGCGTGTGACCGCGCTGAGTAAGAACATTGCGTACGCTGTGGCGAGCCCGGATGTTCGTATTCTGTCCCCGATTCCGGGTAAGTCCGCGATCGGTATTGAGATTCCGAATACGGACCGTGAGACCGTTGCCCTGGGTGACGTGCTGCGTTCCCCGCAGGCTCACGCGAACCACCACCCGATGGTCATGGGTGTGGGTAAGGACGTTGAGGGTGGCTTCGTGCTGGCGAACCTCGCGAAGATGCCGCATATGCTGGTCGCTGGTGCGACCGGTGCGGGTAAGTCTTCGTTCGTGAACTCGATGATCACCTCGATTCTGATGCGCGCAACCCCGGACCAGGTGCGCCTGGTGATGGTCGACCCGAAGCGTGTGGAGCTCACCGCCTATGAGGGTATTCCGCACCTGATTACGCCCATCATTACGAACCCGAAGAAGGCTGCTGAGGCTCTTCAGTGGGTGGTTCGTGAGATGGACGCCCGCTACGATGACCTCGCCCATTACGGTTACAAGCACGTGGACGACTTCAATAAGGCGGTGCGTGAGGGTAAGGTTCAGCCCGACCCCGGTAGCAAGCGCACTGTGCATGAGTACCCGTACCTGCTGGTGATTGTTGACGAGCTTGCCGACCTGATGATGGTCGCTCCGCGTGACGTGGAAGAGGCGATTGTCCGTATTACGCAGCTGGCGCGTGCGGCGGGTATTCACCTGGTGCTGGCAACCCAGCGTCCGTCGGTGGATGTGGTGACCGGTCTGATTAAGGCGAACGTTCCGTCTCGTATGGCGTTTGCGACCTCCTCGGTCACTGACTCTCGCGTGGTGCTGGATCAGCCCGGTGCTGAGAAGCTGATTGGTCAGGGTGATGCGCTCTTCCTGCCGATGGGTGCTTCGAAGCCGATGCGTGTTCAGGGTGCGTGGGTGTCTGAGTCTGAGATTCACGCCG
>NZ_CALJRY010000189.1 GCF_937976295.1 uncultured Rothia sp.
TCTTCTGGCTATGCTTGGTCCATCTACGAGGTTGCCCCGTGCCAGCCGGTAGATACCGCCGTCAGCTCCGCCGGTACGATCCTGGCAAACCTGCCGTTTGGCTGGGTGGTTACCCTCGTTGAGCTGATGCGCGCGTTCATCAACGTGCCCTTCAGTAACGATTTCGTGTCCCCCTTCATGTCCTCCGAGATCGTGACCAACATTTTCCGTCACTTCGACCAGGCTCTTGTTAAGGGCGGCATGCTCGCAGCCATCATGTCCATTGGTGGCGCCTGGCTGATGTTCATGTGGCACAAGAACGGCGCGAAACTCACCCTCACCCGCATTTTTGGTTCCATTGCCGCCGCCGGTGTAGCGAGCGCGCTGGTGACCTCTACCGTCACTCACGGCCTCTACACGGCCATTAACACGGGTGCGACGCAGGTTAGTCTGGCCCCTGCAGCGGCTGTCTCTAGCTCCTGCTCTGGCAATGCGAAGGCCTCCGACGCGCAAACCACCGTGGATTGCATTTCGGGTTCCTTCATCTCCCGCCTGATTAACCCGGTCTACGCCTCCGGTGCAATCGGCAACAACTTGGGCGACCAGAAGGCTAAATTTATTGCCGGTGTGAGCAAGAATCCCGAAGAGTTGGGTCCTGATTCCGAGGTCATCTACAACAAGAAGTCGAACTCCTATATCAGCGACAAGAAGGTGTTCTTCGTCTTTGATGCCGGCGGTCAGGGAGACGCCGTGAAGGTCAAGCTGCCCAAGGCCGGCGTGGTACCCACCGTGAACTCCGATAACCCCACCTGGGCCGAGTACATGCACTGGACCAGCTCCTACACGAAGGCCGAACGTGAAGCAGTAGATAACGGCGACGTGCGAGGCTGCAACCTCACCGCAATGCCCGGACTGGAAAAGCTTCACGAACAGGCAGAGAAGAACCCCGACTTGTGCACCTACAAGTGGGAGGTGAGGGCTGCGTTGCTCTACTCCGCGGCAAACGGCGGCGGCGGCTACGAAACCGCAGCCGGCAAGACCCCGTTCGTCGATCGCGTCCCCGCCTCCTTCACCTCCTTTGCCGCGCTCGCACCGGTCACCGACTTCATGGGTCTTATCGGCCTTCACCGCATGATGCTGAACCTGGATCTGATCTTCCTGGCTCTGACTCTCTGGTTCCGTTTCGCACTGATTGCTGGCACCGGTAACTGGAAATCTCTCAGCATCATTGCCGGTGACCACGCTATCGTGGCGGCAAAGATTGTGGGTGTGGGCCTGGTACTCTCAGGTACCGCTCTGACGCAGAGCATCGCCTACGAGGCATTCGAGAAGGCTCTGCCTGGTGTGCCGCTGTTCATCCGCAGTATCCTGCTGTCGGTCATCACGATCGTTGGCGGCATTGTCTGCTACATCATGTACTTCCGCGGTATTAAGAAGCTCACCGAGAAGTCCGCACTGCTGGCAGCATCTCAGACGAACACTATTGGTGGACGTATGAAGGCCGGCACCGTCAAGACCCTCAACGCTGGCGCTGCGGTAGCCGGTGCTGCGGTAGCCGGCGGCGCTGGTGCGGCTCTGACCATGGCCGGTATGCAGGCCATCAAGGGCGCTAAGCGCGAGGAACAGGAGAAGCTGGACCTGGAGAAGAAGTTTGCTCACGGTCAGGCACGCGGCACCGAACGCCAGCAGAGGCGCGAGCGCAAGGAGCAGGAGAAGACCCGCTACAACAACGCAAGGCTCTATTTGGAGGACGCCGAGCCCCGCCTCAACGAGGCGATCGAATCGACCCTGCAGAGCGGCATCGACTACGCGGACACCCGTACCGAAATCGAGCAGGCAGAAATCCAGCACACCGCCAAGACGAAGGAAATCACCGGAACCATCGAGACCAAGACCGCCGAAGCACGCACCGCTGAAGAGCAGAAGAACAACATCACTGAGCAGAAGCGCGTCCATGACGTGAAGATGCGCGAGCGCACCCACCTGCTTTTGGCTGCCCAGCAGCAGGTCACCGACGAGGACGGCAAGCCGGTCTTGAATGAGGAAGGTCAGCCGGTCACCCTTGCCGACAAGATCACGGAGGCGGCACAGGCTCTTGAAGAGGCGCAGGCTAAGAAGTCTGAGGCTCAGCAGAACCTGGAGCAGCACCTGCAGGAGAAGGGCTACACCGTCCTGCATGAGATCAAGTACGACAAGAACGACCAGCCGGCATCCGTGAAGATTACCGATTTGGCGACCGGACAGGTCCGCATCGCTCCTCCTGCCGAGTACGATAACGATTTCTCCCGTCAGAACGTGTTCCCGACTGCCGAAGAGTACGGCGCGTACAAGTCTTTGCGTAACGCGGCTGCCGCGGCGAACCGCGAGGCCAATAAGGCTAACCGCAGCTACGAGCAGACGACCGACCAGATCAAGACGGCTACCGATAAGTTCAGCCAGAAAATGTACGACTTCGCGATCCCGACCGAAAAGATCGCCAAGAAGCACAACCTGCCGACTGAGGCAGTGGCCGAGCTGCGCGTTTCCTTCGAAGAATCCGCCGACATGCGCGACCGCCGGCAGGCCGCCATGTCTGATGAGAACATGGCCCGCCGCGCAGCCAAGACCGCACAGAAGGATCTGGAACGCGCAGAAAAGGAGTACAAGAAGCAGGTCAAGGATCTCACCGCCGACCTGAAGGAGAAGGAAGCCGCCTTCAAGAACAACGCAAACCGCGTTCGCAGTATCGCTACCGACATGGACAAGGCTTACAGCACCGGAGGTATCGAGAACGTGATGAAGAAGGTCACCGAAAAGGACCCCTACATCATCGACACCGAAGCCGGTGAGGTGCACATGAACGGTGAAACCTTGCGTGAGGCAGTCGATAACGTCATCAACGATGTACGCGCCCGGATCGACTTGAACAACCCCGAACCGGCACGCCGCATCGAACCCTAACCCCACACCGCAGAAAGGGAAAAACACCCCCGCAGGGCCCCAGGAACCAGATCGGAAG
>NZ_CALJRY010000190.1 GCF_937976295.1 uncultured Rothia sp.
GTCACGATAATGACCGGTTTATCGCCCGCGACCTTGCGAGCACGGCGGAGCACTTCAGCCTCATCTTCGCCGGGAGCAACGGGGATAACATGGCACTCCCCTCCCGACTTCTGCGCGGCGAGCACAACAAGTGCCTTGTGTTCCGGGTTTCGGCGAGCAGACAGGTTGAAACGACCCACAATACGAGCCCGTTCCTTCATCGCCTCAACGCTTGCCATACCTTCACCCTTTCAAAATGCACTTCAACGGCAAAACCTGCTACTTCTTCGTAAACAAACTCGGCTTCCCGAAAAACCCGGCGGGCTATCCAATCGGATGGCCTGCCGGGTCCCTTTTATGTCTGCTACAGCACCTATTTTCGACTATTAAATAGTCCAATAATCAATACTGCTATTCCGATACCGTAGAGAATTCCAAGCACCAAGTCGCTGACATTTGACACCACATTCAAGATAATTGCAAGGATCAAGAACAGCATCCCAACAGGAACATACTTATTCGACTTCATACGCTCGTGCTCCCTCAATAATCAACAGCGATGCATCATTTTTAGGACCATCCAGCTACCCATTTTCTGAATGACTATGGACGTTCGCCTTACTACCACGCTAGCACTCTGGGGCTAATAACTAGCCCGCGACACAACTTTCTGCACCCCAACCGCACTCCCCCACCCTCACCTCCTCAAAGCACAAAAACCACCCCCTCCGCAGCTTGTCGCCGCAAAGGGGGTGGTTTTCTATATAGCTAGGTTAGAAGCCTAAACCGCTATTACTCAGCAGACTCCGTGCTGGGCTTGGGGTCTTCGTTCACGCGGTTGCGGATATGCTCCACAATACGTGCCACAGCCTCATCCACGGGCACACCATTCTCCTGCTTATTACCGCGGAAACGGAACGAAACAGCGCCGTGCTCCGCATCCTCACCGCCAGCAATCAGAATGAACGGAACCTTCTCAGTAGAGGCAGTACGAATCTTCTTCGTGAAACGATCCGAACCGTAATCCACCTCAACACGCACACCGTGCGCACGCAGCTTATCCGCGATCTCAGTCATGTAGTCGTTGAACGCCTCAGCCACCGGCACACCAATCACCTGAACCGGCGAGAGCCACGCCGGGAACGCACCCGCATAGTGCTCAGTCAGCACACCCAAGAAGCGCTCAATCGAGCCGAACTTCGCCGAGTGAATCATGACCGGCTCCTGCACGGTACCGTCAGCAGCCTGGTACTCCAGACCGAAACGGCTCGGCTGGTTAAAGTCGTACTGCACAGTCGACATCTGCCAGGTACGGCCAATCGCGTCCTTCGCCTGAACCGAAATCTTCGGGCCGTAGAACGCAGCACCACCCGGATCCGGGACGAGCTCCAGACCGGTCTCCTTCGCAACCTGCTCCAGAACCGCGGTAGCCTCCTCCCACTGCTCATCAGTACCGATGAACTTATCCTTCTTATCACCCTCAGTGTCGCGGGTCGACAGCTCAAGGTAGAAGTCAGTCATGCCGAAGTCCTCAAGCAGGCTCAGCATGAACTTCAGCAGGTGACGCACCTCATCCGGTGCCTGCTCCTTCGTCACATACGAGTGGGAGTCGTCCTGAGTAATCATGCGCACGCGGGTCAGGCCCTGCAGCACGCCGGACTTCTCATCACGGTACACGGTGCCGAACTCGAAGAAACGCAGCGGCAGCTCACGGTACGAACGGCCACGAGAACGGTAAATCTCGTTGTGCATCGGGCAGTTCATAGCCTTCAGACGGTAGTTGCCGTTATCCAGCTCCATGGAGGGGAACATGCCGTCCGCATAGTACGGAAGGTGACCGGAAGTGTAGAACAGGTCTTCCTTCGAAATGTGCGGGGTGCTGACGTACTGGAAACCCTCCTGAATGTGGCGGGTGCGCACGTAATCTTCCATCTCGCGCTTAATCACGCCACCCTTAGGGTGAATCACCGGCAGGCCGGGGCCAATGTTCTTCGGGAAGGAGAACAGGTCCAGCTCACGGCCCAGGCGGCGGTGGTCGCGGCGCTCCGCCTCAGCGATGCGCTCCTTGTACGCCACCAGCTCGTCCTTAGTCGGCCATGCGGTACCGTAAATACGCTGCAGCATGGGGTTCTTCTCAGAACCGCGCCAGTACGCGCCACCGGCACGCATCAGGGCGTAACCGTTAGCAATCAGCTTGGTGTTCGGCAGGTGCGGGCCGCGGCAGAGGTCCTTCCAGACGGTCTCGCCGGTCTTCGGGTTCACGTTGTCGTAAATGGTGATTTCACCCTCGCCGACCTCCACGGATGCGCCCTCGGCAGCATCCGCACCGGAACCGGGGCCCTGGCTCAGGGAGAGCAGCTCCAGCTTGTACGGCTCGTTCGCCATCTCGGCGACAGCCTGGTCGTGGGTGACCACGCGGCGGCGGAACAGCTGACCGGACTTGATGATCTTAATCATCGACTTCTCGATCTTCTTCAGATCTTCCGGGGTGAACGGCTCAGCCACATCAAAGTCAAAGTAGAAGCCGTCAGTAATGTACGGGCCAATGCCCAGCTTGGCGTCCTT
>NZ_CALJRY010000191.1 GCF_937976295.1 uncultured Rothia sp.
CTCTTCCGATCTCTGGGCCCTCGCTGGCGTCATCACCCTCACGGTTCCGACGCTTTGGGTCTTTGCGATGAGCCAGGGGTTCAAGATGAACCGCCAGGCGCCGCCCACGGAGGATCTGGTACGCCAGGGTGCATCTGACTACGGCTGTGGCCTTTCCCGGGCGTGGTACACCTGGGACTCTGACAATCCTGATGCACGCGGTACGGCTCTGAAGGTTTACAACCCCTCGTGGGATTCTAGGAAGGGCTGGAATGGTCAGGGTAAGCAGTCAGTTGCGTACACGACTTCCCCGATTACGAAGAAGGTGGAGGGGAAGGATCGAGAGTATGATGTGACCTGCGGCATTTTCTTCAGTGATCCGTCGATTGCTCCGGTCTTCGACACGGTGCGCGTGCTGGCTGGTGAGCACTACGGGGAATACTCTCCGCTGTCCATGCCGGCTCCTGTATCGAATCCTGCGATTCCTGTTCCTGGTCAGGTGTACCGGGACGAGGCTGTGGTCCATGATCTGCAGGCGCAGCCGAACGTTTCGACTCCCGTCACGGCCCAGATTCGTTCGTACATGGACGCATGGGGTAAGGGCGACCGCACGGTGCTGCAGGCGCTGATTACTGGAGACATGACTCCTGCTCCTCTATCGGGCGGGCTGTATTTGGCTTCCCCCTCCGACGCATCGGAGATTAAGGTTTACCAGTCCAAGGATTTGTCGCGCACCTACGCGGATGTGAAAGTCCGCTGGAGCGCCAAATCCGGAGCAGTCGTTGAGGCAAATTACCGCCTCGACTTTGTACAGAAGGATGGGAGGTGGTTGGTCTCCAGGGTTGATTCCATTCCGCTAGATCAGAAGGCTTACGTCTCACAGAATCAGTAGTACGTAGCACACCACGCTCAGTAGAAGCGTTTATACAAATCAATTCGACAAGGAAAAATAATGCAGGTTTTTCAGAACATTATTAACAACGGCGACACTATGGTGGCAGCAGGCGTCTCTGTCCTCTGCGCTATCGCATTCTTCATCAACTTTAAAGAGGGTGGTAAGAAGCTTCTGATTACCCTGGCTTTTGTGATGGTGGCTTCAGGCCTGTACTCCCAGCGTGTCCCGATCTCTAACGGCATCGGCAACTTGATTAGCACCATGTTCAACTAAGCGGATGAGAAGAGAAGGTGCTACAGACTCTGACTGTTTTGTAGCACCTTTCCTCTTCCGATAAGACCCAAAGGGAACACATTGGCACGTCACGTCAAAAACAACACAGAGATTTACGAGTTCAAGGACCGTTACGTTCGCGGTACCTCGGACATCAACTTCACAAAGTACGTTCCTGAAGAATTTTTGAACTGGGTTCTGTGGATTTACATGGCTCTCTTCACGATTCCAGTGTGGGCCTTCTTCACCGCTCTCAAGTTCTGGCCTCTAACGTTAGTGCCTATCAGCTCTATTGCATGGGCTCTGCCCTGCATTTTTGGGTGGATGCTCTATCAGAAAGATCGGCACTCTTCTATCCCCACGACCCTGCGGGCAAAGCTGCTGTGGAGCTACTACAGCCGCTCAACTCACCTGCAGGTCAATGGCAAGCCCTATCGAGGGGCAAAGCGTATCGTGCAGGTCAAGATGATTCACCCCTCAACCCGCACCCGCAAACAACACGACAACAGCTAACTCATTTGAAGGACAACAGTTATGAGTATGAAAGCCTCCCTCGGAAACGCCCTCAGCCAAATTGGAGTGCTTAGCAGCGTAGATCTGCTCGATGTCACCTACTGTGATGACTTGATTATCTGCTCGGACTCCGAGGTGTGGACCTACATGGTCATCGCCGGCGAGAACTTCGGCATTACCACTCTCCGCAAGCTCGAGCAGCATGCAGAAGACATCGACACTATTTTTAAGAACGTCACTGACGTGCCTATCCATATGCGCCTGACCACCATGCCTTTTGATAGCCAGGCCTGGCTGAAGATGATGCTTGAGCGTCAGGAACAAGAATCCGCCTCTACCGGTGTTCCCGTCGCCCCCATCTACCACACCTTCATGCGAGCGCAGGCTGATACTCTGCGACTGCAGGGTGCTAAGACCTTCCGCCGCTACCTTGGCGTGTATCTGGGCCGCCGTCACCCGAAGAGCTCGCAGCGGTGGGGAGAAGGTACTCCCCTGGCGTGGGCTTCGAAGCAGTGGGATAAGGTGTTTGGCTCTGCTGATGCTGAGCCGACTGCTGAGGAGCTGGCGCATTACCACAAGCTGGCTAAGCAGATGCGTGACCGCTTTGCCTCTAGCTCTCGTCTGCGTGCCCGTGGCGCGAGCGCGCAGGATATGTGGGATCTTTACTACCATTGTTTGAATTTGGGCATTAATCGTCCTGCGCCGACCCTGTACGGTAAGCAGTGGGGTGCTAACGAGGCGTCTTCAATGACTAGTGTCGTGGATACGACCGACCCGGCAGCCATGAAGATTACGATGCGTAATCCTCAGATTCATCAGGACCGGCAGGCGTGGCAGAAGCTGACGGCACAGGGTGTTGAGGTGCCCGAGCCGTCCCCCATTCTGGAATCCCATGTGGTCGGTATGGCCGTGGAGCTGCCGAAAAAGGGTATCCCTGCAATGTGGGTTGATCAGCTGAAGGAAACCGGTATCCCGGTTGATATTTCGTTCCGATTCATTGTGAAGTCTCACCAGAAGGCGGAAGATGACGCGAAGAAAGCCAACCGGAAGATTAACCAGGAGTCCAACTACCAGTCGGACACGAGTGGAACGCTCAGCAACGAGATCTCACGCCTCAAGGAGGAATCGAAGCAGCACAGCTACGCGGTGGAGAATGACCAGACGGCTCCGCTGATTACCCTCACCACCCGCGTTTTCGCTCACGCAGAGACTCGAGACAAGGCCATCGAATACTCCGAAGAGATCATTAACCTCATGGGTGAGGCTATGCAAACGAACCTCAACCCGCTTTTTGGCGCCTCCTACGACTACTGGCGTGAATCTTTCCCCGCCCAGAAGGCTCTGCGCGATGCCAAGCTGACCGATCATCACACGACCCACACCGATATTGGCGCACTGACCATGAGTGGCGTATTTACCACTGTGGAGGTTGGCCACAAGTTCGGGTTCTACGTCGGGTCCTACGGCTCTACCCCGGTCTTCTTCGACCCGACGCTGTTGGGTAAAAAAGGCCATGCCCCGGCAACCTTCTTCAACGGGTCCTTGGGCTCCGGTAAGACCGTTGCCTCCCTGCAGCTGCTTGACCTGTGCCGAATCCGCAGTTACTTTACGGTGATTATCGACCCGAAGCGCGACCAGTTGGCGAACCTCGCCCTGCATGGCCGCGGCCACGTCAAGCTGTGGTCTCTGAACACCGAGGGCAAGCCCGGCATGCTCGACCCCTTCACCCTCATCTCCCGAGAACCCAACCCCGCAGACCCCGACCGAGACACCGCCGATAAGGCCTACAATCTGTGGCGCTCCGAAACGTTCTCCCTGGTGGAGATGGTCATCTCCGAAATGCTCGAATCCAGCATGACCGAGAACCAGCGCGCTCGCCTGAATGACCTAATTCGCGTGGAGCTCTCGACCGAGAACCCGTCCATGTACACGTTGATGGAGCGCATGCGCCGCGGCGAGCTGGGCAAGACCGAGGAAGAACTCTACGCGGACTCTGGCAGTGAGGCATACCAGGCAATGCGCCGTGAAATGTCCAACCTGCATTCCAACCTGCAATCCGCAGCGGAAGACAGCATCGGCCGCCTCGTCTTCGGCAAGAAAACCGAGAACGTGCAGCTGCACTATTCGGGCGTGAACACCATCCTCATCAACACCAACGGGCTTACCCTTCCGACCGAAGGACAGGCAGCATCAGGCTACCGCGAGCGCGCCTCCTCCATGGTCTACGGCCTGCTGGCAACCTATGTTGGTCAGCTGTTGATCAACTCGAAGGCGATCCAGGGTTTCAAGGTGCTTGTGGTGGACGAATTCAACGTCGCGCGCGACAACGTGGCGTTCCAGTCCCAGATTAAACGCATCGTTTCAATGGGCCGCTCCCTGATGATCACCCCGTTCCTGCTGGACCAGTCCACGGCCAGCGCGAACGACGAGAAGCTGTTCGGCAACAAACTCGGCGGACGCTGGGTTGGACGCTCTGATGAGCGCTCGCGTAAGGCGGTGGCAACGGCGCTGGGTTATGCCGACCGTCCGGACGAGTTCGAGGCTCTGGTGGCTGCTATGCCTGATGTGATGCGTGACCGTCCGGGCCGTGCGCTGATTTCCCTGCCGCCTGATGACGATACCGGCAACATCAACAACGTTAAGGTGGTCCAGTTCGATATTGGCTGGAACCCCGAGTATCAGGCGTTCTTGTCGAATAATGACGGTCAGAGCCGAGATGAGCGCGCATCCATGCAGCAGTACCCGACGGACGCGAACGGTATTTGGCTAGATCCGTATTCGCCGGTGCTGGAGTCCACTGTAGCTGTGGTGGAGCCCGAACCTGCCGCTGAACCGGCAGCAGAAACTGTAACTGTTCAGGAAGATGCCTGGGTGTAGCGGCTGCTCCCCATATGTGAGAGGAAAAAGATAGTGAAAGAAATGGTCTGGCGCACCATCCCCACGTGGGTATGCCGGATTGTGTTTGCCGTGGTGCTGGCAAGCTTCATCAGCTACATTTCGGCGCTGATGCAGGCTCAGGTGGCGCAGGCGTGGGCTCCATTTGGGCTGGATAAAATTTGCGATATCCAGTACGTGATGGACCCGCCGGCCTACTCGACGAGCACCGTCGATACTGGCCACACCACCGATGGTCTGAACGTCACCCCCACCAAGGTCTCCTACACGGAGATCAGCGATTTCTGGGGTGCCTACGGCTCTTCTGG
>NZ_CALJRY010000192.1 GCF_937976295.1 uncultured Rothia sp.
CGTCAGCTCGTGTCGTGAGATGTTGGGTTAAGTCCCGCAACGAGCGCAACCCCTGCCGCCAGTTACCAGCATTAAGGATGGGGACTCTGGCGGGACTGCCCCTGTAAGGGGGAGGAAGGCGGGGATGACGTCAAATCATCATGCCCCTTATGGCCTGGGCTACACACGTGCTACAATGGACGGAGCAGAGGGAGGCGAAGCCGCGAGGCGGAGCGGAGCCCAGAAACCCGTTCACAGTTCGGACTGCAGCCTGCAACTCGGCTGCACGAAGCTGGAATCGCTAGTAATCGCAGATCAGCATGCTGCGGTGAATACGTTCCCGGGCCTTGTACACACCGCCCGTCACACCATGAGAGTCGGCAACGCCCGAAGCCGGCGGCCCAACCCCGTAAGGGGAGGGAGCTGTCGAAGGCGGGGCTGATGATTGGGGTGAAGTCGTAACAAGGTATCCCTACGGGAACGTGGGGATGGATCACCTCCTTTCTAGGGAGAAGAGAGCGTTTCTACTTGGTTATGAGTGTTCAGACACTCAAGGGAGGGTCCCTGAAAACCGGATAACATATTTCAAGCAAGAAGGAAGGCTGATCGGAAGATCAGACTTTCTGCGAAACACATAACAGAGAATTCAGAGAAGAGATCAGAGATGATAGAAGAGAGTCTGAAATCTGTTGTGGGCAAAAAGCTAAGAAACGAGAAAAGCAAGAGAAACAGCAAGAAAAGAAAAAGCAGAGAACTCAAGCTCATAGAAGAAAGACAAGAGAAGGTCAGGAAAGAAAGGGCGTATGGCGGATGCCATAGGCGCGCGAAGGCGAAGAAGGACGCAGCAAGCGGCGAAATGCGCCGGGGAGCCGCAGGCAGGCAAAGATCCGGCGATATCCGAATGGGGGAACCCGCTCCTCTAAGAGGGGAGCACGGCGGGGCGAACGAAAGGGGCCCCGCAGGAGCGAGACGCAGGGAAGTGAAACATCTGAGTACCTGTAGGAAGAGAAATCAAAAGAGAATCCGTAAGTAGCGGCGAGCGAAAGCGGACGAGCCCAAACCGCAGAGATGCGGGGTAGAAGGAGCTGCGAAGAGCGGAATTGAAGGCGTCAGGGGAATGGGCAGGGAAGCCCATCCGGAGAGGGTGAGAGACCCGTACCCGAAGGCGCAAGCGAGGAAGCGAGCAGAGATCCTGAGTACGGCGGGACACGAGGAATCCTGCCGGAAGCATCGGGGACCATCCCGAAAGGCTAAACACTAGCGCGCGACCGATAGCGAACGAGTACCGTGAGGGAAAGGTGAAAAGAACCCCGGGAGGGGAGTGAAAGAGAACCTGAAACCATATGCCTGCAAGAAGTCAGAGCCCCGCAAGAGGGTGATGGCGTGCCTTTTGTAGAATGAGCCGGCGAGTTGCCGTGCGCGGCGAGGTTAAGCAGAAGATGCGGAGCCGGAGCGAAAGCGAGTCCGAAGAGGGCGGAAGTCGCGCGGGGCAGACCCGAAACCGGGTGAGCTAGCCATGGGCAGGTTGAAGTCGGGGTAAGACCCGATGGAGGACCGAACCGACCCCCGTTGAAACGTTGGCGGATGACCTGTGGCTAGGGGTGAAATTCCAAACGAACCCGGAGATAGCTGGTTCTCCCCGAAATAGCTTTAGGGCTAGCGTCGCGCGGTGGCTGGGGAAGGTAGAGCACTGAATATGCGATGGCCGCATCCCGCGGTACTGAGCATAATCAAACTCCGAATGTTCCCAGAGGAGAAGCGCGGCAGTCAGTCTGCGGGTGATAAGGTCCGTAGACGAGAGGGAAACAGCCCGGACCAGCAGCTAAGGTCCCAAAGTGCATGCTAAGTGGAAAAGGAAGTGGAGATGTGCAGACAGCTAGGAGGTTGGCTCAGAAGCAGCCATCCTTGAAAGAGTGCGTAACAGCTCACTAGTCGAATGACTCCGCGCCGATAATTTACCGGGGCTAAGCATGACACCGAAGCTCTGGGCAGGAGACTGCGGTAGGGGAGCGTTCCATGCAGCGGCGAAGGCAGACCGGAAGGGCGGCTGGAGCGCATGGAAGAGAGAATGCCGGCGTGAGTAGCGAAATGTGGGTAAGAATCCCACACACCGATTGCCCAAGGATTCCAGGGGAAGGTTCGTCCACCCTGGGAGAGTCGGGACCTAAGGTGAGGCCGAGAGGCGCAGCCGATGGAAGACGGGTGGAGATTCCCGTACCCGTATGGCGGTGAAGGAGTGACGGAGAAGCAAGGCGGTGCCGGCGGACGGAAGAGCCGGTGTAAGCGAGAGACCCGGAGACCAGGGAAAACCGGTTTCTGATAAGGGGAAGGCGTGACGCATACGGAAAGCTGAGGCAAGTACGGAAAACCGAGGAGCATCTTCCAGGAAAAGCTTCTAGCAATAACGACATACGGCCCGTACCGAAAATGGACACACATGGGCAGGGAGAGAATCCCGAGGTGAGCGAGAGAACTGCAGCCAAGGAACTCTGCAAAATGACCCCGTAACTTAGGGAGAAGGGGTGCTCGCTGAGAGGCGAGCCGCAGAAAAATGGCCCAAGCGACTGTTTACCAAAAACACAGCTCTCTGCGAAGGCGCAAGCCGAAGTATAGGGGGTGACGCCTGCCCGGTGCTGGAAGGTTAAGGGGAGGAGTGAGCGAAAGCGAAGCTCCGAGCCGAAGCCCCAGTAAACGGCGGCCGTAACTATAACGGTCCTAAGGTAGCGAAATTCCTTGTCAGGTAAGTTCTGACCCGCACGAAAGGCGTAACGATTTGGGCGCTGTCTCGGCTGCAGACTCGGTGAAGTCTTAGTGCCTGTGAAGATGCAGGCTGCCCGCGACTAGACGGAAAGACCCCATGGAGCTTCACTGCAGGTTGGCATTGGACCTGGGTGCGTGATGTACAGGATAGGCGGGAGGCAGAGAACCCGGCGCGCAAGCGCAGGGGGAGCCGATGTTGGGATACCGCCCTTGGCGCATCTAGGCTCTAACCGGACGCCGGAGACGGGCGACGGGACAGTGCCAGCCGGGCAGTTTGACTGGGGCGGTCGCCTCCTAAAGAGTAACGGAGGCGCCCAAAGATACCCTCAGCATGGATGGAAACCATGCAGCGAGTGCAAAGGCATAAGGGTGTCTGACTGCGAGACAGACAGGTCGAGCAGGGACGAAAGTCGGGCTTAGTGATCCGGCGGTGCCGAATGGAAGGGCCGTCGCTCAACGGATAAAAGCTACCCTGGGGATAACAGGCTGATCTCCCCCAAGAGTTCACATCGACGGGGAGGTTTGGCACCTCGATGTCGGCTCATCGCATCCTGGGGCTGTAGTCGGTCCCAAGGGTTGGGCTGTTCGCCCATTAAAGCGGTACGCGAGCTGGGTTCAGAACGTCGTGAGACAGTTCGGTCCCTATCTGTCGTGGGCGCAGGAGGTCTGAGGAGAGCTGTCCCCAGTACGAGAGGACCGGGGCGGACGGACCGATGGTGGACCAGTTGTCGCGCCAGCGGCACAGCTGGGTAGCCAAGTCCGGAAGGGATAAGCGCTGAAGGCATCTAAGTGCGAAGCCCCCTCCGAGATGAGACCTCCCACCGAAAGGGTAAGGCCCCTTGAAGACGACGAGGTGGATAGACCGGGAGTGCAAGCACGGTGACGTGCTGAGCGGACCGGCACTAATAGGCCGAGGACCTGACCGGAGAGAGAGTCAGAGAGCGAGAAGTATGGAATCCGGTTTTGAGGGACCGTCGAGAGATCCGGTGGTGAAGGCGTGATGGACACACCCGTTGCCCATACCGAACACGGAAGTTAAGCATCACAGCGGCGAAGATAGTCCGAGAGGGCGAAAGGAGCACGCTGCCGGGCAGAGAGAGGGCATCCCCCTCTTTTTTTGTATGATTTCATATCCAATCCAATAAAAAAAAAGAACTCCAAAGGAGTTCCTCCAGATTACTATATTCATTTCTTGCTGGTTGAACCAAATCCGCCATTTCTTGTTTCTGAAGTGCTGTCATCTTCAGTGATACCATATGTAAAGAAAATTCCTTGGGCAAATCCTTCACCTTGATTGATTGAAAGAGTTTTATTTTCTTTTGAGTCATTTGTAAGTTTTATAAACATATGCCCTTCATTATCTGAATAGAAATAATCACTATCTATAATGCCTACAGTGTTATTAAGCTGAAGTCTATATTTAAATCCTAATCCGGATCTAGGAAAAATAGTAAGAACCCAGGAAGGATTCATTTTTACTCTTATACCTGTAGGAATAGTAACTGTTTCTCCGGGAGCCAGCACAAAAGAATAGGGAGCATAGAAATCATAGCCGGCTGATCCTTTTGTGGCACGCTTAGGAAGTTTAATAGCATCATATATTTCCTTAGATGTTTTGTGCTTCAGGATGTCCTTCAGTTTCTCTATTTTCTCATACTTTTGAAAGCAAAAGATTTGTAATATCCTCAGTATTGTGCCTCTAGACCTGGTAGACAGATTAAGTCCTGTGAAAAGTTTCTCTATTCTTGACATAACTAGGAGTAAAGGCTTTGTACATAAAATAAAAGAATATATAGAGATTTAAAATAGAAGATAAAATGTAGATCACCAAATACATGAATATTCACAAATCTTTATTTTGTTCATTTACTCTGTCATTTTATTTTTTGAGCTTGTAGCATGTGCCAATGGTCAGCTGAAAATCTAACACAGTCTCTTTTACAGAGAACTCATAGGCTGGATGACAGACTCAAAACCAGCAAGCTATGAGAGTGCAAAGACCTATAGCTGAAAGGGCTGTTCAAGTTCAAGGAAAAGAGTAACTGGATGAAAACATTAGGTTGTTTCTAAAAATTAAATCAAAATTTTAGTTAAGAATACTGTGATTATTTCTTGTTGCATAATTTTCTTAAAGGCTCTGAAAGAAACAAAAAAATACATTTTTTATAGAGACATTTAATGCTAAATTTAGTCCAATTGCTGTTGTTTAACTGTTCAATTCACATCCTATAAAAGTGTCAAATACTTTATAGACAATACTGAAAATATAATATTTAAGTACATACTTTTTCTTTCAATGCATTTTTCACACTTTAAAATGAAGAATCTAGAAATTGTAATTTGAGTTATCTTGTTACTTTATGCCTAGCATAACTCAAGAACTAATGTGTAAAAATTAATAATGTGTATAATCAAGTCTCAATGTTTTAATATTTAACATTCAAATTAGAATAGATAAAAGTAAAAAAAAAAATCTTCTCTAATATTTATATTTACTCACTCTTCTCATAGCTCAAGTGTGCACAAACACACATATTTTACTCTATCCAGTTTACCTTACCTCACAGGTAACATTTCAGTTAAGCATGCTGAGATTAACCTTGTTTTTTTTTTTTTTT
>NZ_CALJRY010000193.1 GCF_937976295.1 uncultured Rothia sp.
GATGGCCCACTTCGCTCCGGGTGCGGTGGGTGCTTCGCAGCAGTACGGGCATATTGCTGTAGTGCAGGCGGTCAATGATGATGGCACTGTGACGATTGAGGAGTATAACGGTGTGACTCCGTATGCGTACGGTACTCGCACTATTCCTGCTGATCAGGTCACGACGTATCTGCATATCCCTGATAGTGAGAAGGTTAAGAAGGACTAAGAGATGATGTTTCGTCAGAAGGTTGCGGCTACTGGTGTTGCCGTGGTGATGCTCTCGTGGCTGGTGGCGTGTTCGGCGTCTACAGCTGATTCGGCGCCGACGGGGTCGCCTGTGGTGACTGCTTCTGCGTCGGTGACCGCCTCGGGTGCGCAGTCGCACCCACCTGCTGCGGTGGCGAGTACGGCGCAGCCGTCTTCGGCTACCCCGGTTGCTTCGGTTTCGGCGGCGCCGACGATTATTGCGGCGCTTCCGTCTGCGAGTCGGTGGGGGCATTATGGTGCTCCCGGTAACGTGGATGTGGCTTCTGATGCTGCGGGGTGGAGTCCGCAGGAGCAGAAGGAGGCGACGGATTTTGCGGTGCAGACGATGCGTGTGTTCGCGATGGATACGGATGCGGCGACGTGGCATCAGTATATGGATCCGCGTGTGACGGATAAGTATCGTGAGCAGTTGGCTCGGTATAACCCGGCGTATACGTCTGTGCGTGAGGTGAAGGAGGCTGTGTATACGGAGTTTCCGTCTGATCCGACGCGTGCGGTGGTGCGTGTGAGTACGAATGATGGGGTGTGGGTGGTTCAGTTGCATCGTTCGGGTCCGGGTGAGGCGCCGAAGGTGTCTAATATTGCGCCGTTGTCGGCAAAGCGTCGTTAGTAGTGTGCTGGTAAGGGCATGATGCTTCGGTGTGGTGTTTGCGTTGTGGCTTCACTGCGTTGTGCTATGACTGCAAGATGTGGTCATAGCACAATGCCATCAATAGTTAAGGAGAGCTGAGATGGATTTGCGTCCTAACGAGTCGGCTGCGCTGATGTTTTTTGGTTTGGTGCTTGCTGCTGGTGCTTATTTGGGTGCTGGGTTGGAGTCTGGTGTCTGGACGATTACTGATATCGCGTGGCATGTGAAGGACCATGGTGTCGGTGTGCTTTTCTGGGTTGTGGTGGGTTTGTCCCTCATCCCGGCGGTTATTGTTGCTGCTTTGGTGTTGAAGGCCGGTGATGGTCTAGGTGGCGGCGGTAGCCGTAAGGCGTCGGCTGCGCATATGGTGTCGTATAAGCAGGTTGCTGGGTCGTTGGGTCATGATGCGGCGGTGAAGGCGGCACGAAAGAAGGCGAAGATTTCTATGCCTCCGGTGTCGCCGGATCCGAAGGAGTCGGCGCGTCTGATTGGTCAGTGGGTGGATGAGATGCCGGAGTCGTGGTTGGTGACTGAGCTGGGTAAGTTGGGCGGCAAGGTCGTGAAGAAGAAGGGCGCCTCGTCTTATGTTGGTGGCAAGCCGGTGTATGGTGAGGCGAAAGAATCCAAATTAGTTCTGGCTCCTACGCAGGCCGGTAAGACGACCTCGATTGCCTCGAATCTTGTGCTGGATGCCCCGGGTGCGGTGATGGCGACGAGCACGAAGGCTGATTTGCTGATGATGACTGCTTGTACGCGTGAGCGTCTGCACCCGGCCGGTCAGGTCGTTGCGTTTGACCTGGATGATTCGTCGGGTTGGCCGCATAAGGCGGCGTGGAACCCGATTTCTGGGTGTGAGAACTTTGAGGTGGCGCAGCGTCGTGCTCAGGCGTGGGCTGGTGCTCAGCCGATGAGTGGGACGAAGAATGGGGATTGGTTTAATCAGCAGGCGGGCGCGTTTTTGGCGCGTTTCTTGCATGTGGCTGCGGTCTCTGGGAAGACGCTGAACGATGTGATTGCGTGGAGTCAGAATCTGCGTGGGCGTGATGCGTTGAAGACTGCGGAGATGCATGCTGGGCGTGTTAACCCGGAGGTTTTGGCGTTTTTGGCGGCGAAGCAGGAGTCGAAGGCTGCGGAGACGCTGGATTCGATTCAGCAGACCCTGTCGGGTTTGTTGGAGCCGTTGGCGGTGCCGCGTATCCGTGAGCAGCTGATGGTCCACCCGGCGTATGCCTTTAATATGCGTGAGTTTTTGTCGGGTCCGAACACGCTGTATTTGGTGTCGGACACGGCAACCGGTGTTGAGACGGGCCCGCTCGTCTCTATGTTTGCGAACGAGCTAATCAACACGGCGCGCGAGTTGAGCCAGGAGAAGCCCGGGGGCCGTTTGTGGCCGTGTTTCCGTGCGGTGCTGGATGAGGCCCCGAACCTTGCTGCGTTCCCGAAGATGGACTCGATTATGTCTGATATTAATGGTCGTGGTGTTGAGGTTATTTTGATTGCGCAGTCGATGAGTCAGCTGATTGACCGGTGGGGTGAGCAGGGTGGCCGCACGATTGTGGGTAACTCTGTTGTGAAGTACTATTTGCCGGGTCTTGATGTGGAGACAATGAGGCCTGTCTCGGAGGCGTTGGGTAAGTTTGAGAAGCAGCGGGTGAGCCGTTCGCACTCGAGCGGCAAGATGGGTAATAGCTCGACTTCGCATAGTACTGAGGAGAAGCTGGTGATGGAGGCTGCGGAGATGACGCAGATTCCGGCGTTCTCTGCGATGGTGTCGTATAAGAATTACCGCCCGATGCATCTTGGGTTGACCCCGTGGTGGGAGAGGCCGGATGCTGATGAGGTGAAGGAGGACCAGTTGCGGGCGTGGCAGTTGTGCGGCAAGATGCAGCTGCCGGACACGTCGGCGTTTGTTGAGGGTCAGCGTGTGGAGCGGGAAGGATTTGAGGGCCAGTGAGTTACGGCTTTGATGATGATGTGATGCCGATGACCGCGCCGATTCCGGTGGTTTCGGAGCAGCATGATTTTCTGGCGGAAAGGGTGAAGGCGCTGGAGGCGCTTTCTGACCAGCTGCTTGATGTGCTGGACGCGTTGCGTGATCGTGTGGAGCAGCTGGAGAGCGCCGGGCCGGTGCCTGCTGCGGTGGACGGTGAGTATGAGGTGCAGGATGTAGCGGCTGCTGAGCCTGCAACGTATGTGCCGTACTGTTGGCGGCATGTTTCTGCTGCTGAGGCGCGGGGGCTGTGGGTCCGGCTGCGTGAGTGGGTGGACTGGGTGAATGGGCGGTATTTCGCGTCGTCCTGGGAGTCGATTCGCCCCTGCTGGTTCCGTCACCCGGCGGCGGTGGAGGAGCTGACGGCACTGTGGGCGGCGTGGGAGTCTGCGTATCGTGCCCCTGACGAGGGTGAGGGGTTCTCGGATGCTGCCCTGTGGTGGCATGAGAAGCTTCATGCGGTGGTTCACCGCCTGTGGGATGAGCAGTTTGCTGAGTGTAAGGCTGGGCATCAGGACCCGGATGTGTATGAGCGTTCCACGGATCCTAGCTTTGAGGAGTTCCTACAGGGTCGTTAAAAAATGAGGTGAGGGGGAGAAACCCGAAAATGGGTTTCTCCCCTCACCTTCTATTTAGTGCCTGGTACTTGTTAAGACAGGCTAGCGGCGGGGACCGCGGCGCTGCTGATTCTGGTTCTGCTGCTGCTGGTTTCGGTCTCGGCGTCGTTCTTGACGACGGGCCCGCTGATTCTGGTTCTGTTGTTGCTGGTTACTCCGCTGTTGTTGTTGGTTATTCTGCTGTTGTTGCTGACCTTGATTCTGAGACCGCTGATTCTGCTGATCCGGTTTAAAAATATCTATCCGGGCGCGTTCCATCCGCTCATACGAGGCTTTAACAGCCTGCAACCCTTCGGGGAGAGGAGTGCCGCGACGGTTCAATTCCTCAAAGGCCTGCTTCTGCCGGGGAGTCATATCACCACGCGCAATACTCTGAGCGACAGCTTGTTCAGGAGACAGCTGATACTGATGACCCTGTGCCTGAGTCTTCTTGTAGGCAAGTCCCTGTTGTTTCTCAGGCTGCAGGACACGCCCTTGGCCATTATCCGCAAGGGTCACAATTACTTCTTCACGGACGAAACGCCCACTCGCGACCTGCATGAGCTCAGCATCCGAGAGGTCCTTAACAGGGGTGGTTGCTATCTCAAAGTTGAGCGTATTTTTCGGAGCCTGCTGGTTCGGTCCAGGAGCAAGGTCAAGGTACCTTTGGCTGATTGCATCATAGACTTCCAAGTTGTTTTTGACCGCATCGTATAGATCGTAGTTGGAAGAGTTAAGGACTTTCTGAACGGCGTAGCAGATAGCGTCAGTAGTCCACAGGAGATTATCAGCACCCGGTGATACCTGGATACGCGCAATAGGTTCAATAAGACCAGCCTGGATAAAGTTCGAGATAGCTTCCAGATCCATCTCATTCTCACCCTTCTCCTTCATACGTTCGAAGACGAACGCATAGACCGGGTTGTCTCGATCTTGGCATTGCTGGATGAGGGAGAGCAGGTTACTGTGGCGTGCAGTTCGCACAAGGTCAAGCTGAGTTTCAGGCTTTGAGGAATAATCGACTGCCGTACCTACAGTAACCACAGTGGCACTATCGGCAAGGTACTGGTTGATAAATTCTAGGAACCTAATGTTGTAGGTATCACTGTTATCCACAGCATGGAATTTCTGTTCCGGCAAATCGAGACCGGTCAGCGCGTCACGGAATTCCTTGAGCTTGTCTGCTTCAATAATCACTGCTGTCATCGCGTAGAAGCCCTGATGCATACCGTACCCACCTGCAGCCTTCTTAGGGGGTATGTAGGTTTCGTCCACAAAGGCAAATCGTGGGGCAGCACTATTTTTTTGGTAAAAATCAACGATGCGGGAGTAATATTCACGCTCAATATGGTTCCGAGGATTCTTGATAAAGTCCCATTGATAATCACTGATAAGGTGATCGCCGGAAGAAGTAGAAGACGTCATTGGTTCCTTCACAAAGTTGTTGCGGTTGGTATTCGGTTCTGATACACTTATAGTAGCAAGGTAAAACAAGAACCCTGACGTAGTCGCCGTAAGGCGATGAGGTATACTGGGTGAGCTGTAGCGGGGTAAGCCGGTGGATCCTGGTCGAAGCTACGGACCTTGTTCTAAGGCACCCTCAATGGGTGCCTTTTTTGTGCCCGCACTCATGATCTGGGTGCTTCAACTAAGTCTTACAAGAAGAAGAGGGGTAAGAAGCCATAATACGGCTTCTTACCCCTTCTTATGTGCCGCTACGAGACACCCGGCCCACGCACACCACGACGAGCCTGCTCATGCATCTGCTGCGCCTGACGCTCTTGCATCTGACGCTGACGCTGCTGGTGAGCAGCCCTCTGCTGGCGCTGCGCCTGATCATCTGGCTGATTCCTCAACCGATCATCCAGGCTACGGGTCCGCTCCACCATCTGACGGACCCTCTCAGCACGAGCCTCACGCTCACGACGCAACCGCTCTTCCGTCTCACTCATCATCTTCTCCTTACCACTAACCTGTGCCTGAACCGGCACCTCACCAGAGCGCTGCTTAGCCCGCTCCGACAAGCGTGCCGCCTTACCGACGCGCTTCACCTGCTCAAGAACACCCAAAACGGCCTTAGCCGCACGAACCTTCACCGCAGACTGCACCTGCAAGGGCGCACCCTCAGCAGCCAGCCGGGCGTTATTGACCCGCTGGCTCGCCTCATGAACCATCTGTGCAGGTAGCACCGCCGGTTCACTATCGGGCACGTTATACGTACGGCGTAGCGCCTCAGCCTCGCCGGCTGCACGAACCCACCTGCGGAAGGCCCGCTTGCGGGTCGGTACCGGGCCCAAAGCCTTCACCCATGCCGGAGCTTTACCGGCTTGCACCTGACGTGCCAGCTCTTCACCCCGTGCACGGACCAGCTTGCCAATCTCACGAGAACGCGCCCGCAAAATCGTGCCCAGTCGTCCCTGACGAACTGCCGGGTGCTTCTCCCAGAATCGGTCCAGCAGATGCCCTGATACTTCCCTAGGGCTTACCTTTGACGGCTCCACCAACGAGCCGGTAGCAGGCACGATTTGGCGGACCTTCTGCTCTTCCCGCAGCACCTGATGTACTGTGAACCGTCCTGAGGTACGCGGGATTTCACCGCGGATAATCTGCTCCAGTTCACGCTGATCTCCGCTGATGCCCCACCGGCGGCGTGTAATCTCTGCATCCATGTCCCCCAGAGCCTCTCGCAGCTGAGCAGACACACCAGTAGCGTCTGTGCCCTGAGCGTTCAGGGCATGCTCGGTGCGTTCACGCAGTACCAGCAGGTCCTCGGTCTTCACTAACGCGTAGGGGTTCGTGTACCAGTTCGGGTCATCAAGAACCGGCTGTTGTGCAGGCTGAGTGTTACGCTCATGAGCTTCAGCGCGAGTAATCAGCGCTGCCAAGTGCTCATCGGAGATAGAGGCCAGCGGACGCTCAGCCGCTGCCTGTACTGTTTGGGTGCTCAGCTGCTCCACACGCCACCCCAAAACGGCCGCAGCATCAATGGGAGTATCAGAATCTCCACTCAGGGCACGACGTGCATAAGCACGCTCAATGAGAGCGGGCACGTCCACGCCGTCCCGGTGCATCTGACCCAACTGTTGAGCCAATGCCCCGAAGCCTTCAGAGCCCAGCACTGCCGCAATGTCAGCGTCCACGACAGCAGAGTCGCCATGAGTTGCGCGGCTCATGCCTTCAGTGACCAGGCCAGCAACAACGGCACGCTGAGCCAATTCAGCGTGCTCTGCATATTCAGCTAGTGCCGCCGCAGTATCCATCTGCTGCGCACGGATCGTGTCTACGCTCTCATGGATACTTAGCTGCGCTTCACTATCGTGACGGTCAGCGATAACCTGCAGCACCTCGTCCAGCTTTTCACCCTCGCCCAGGTTCACGTAGAGGCGGTTCTGCTCGCGTCCACGCGATAGGCCCACGTAGGCGCCTGCACGGTCGGTGCGGCTATCGACTAGAGCGTGCGCGGTGTCTACGGTGGCACCCTGTGCACGGTGCACTGTCAGCGCGTAGCCCAGCTCCACATTCTCGCGTACGTATTCTGCGGGCAAGGTGACGGTACCGCCGTGTTCGAGGTGGCGCACTGTGAGAGACCCGTCCTCGCCTACGCTCTCAATGCTCCACCGGTCGCCGTTCTTGACGAAATCACGGCCTGCATAGACCGGTAGGCTACGGTCGTTACGGCGCGTGACGATTGTGTCGCCCACGTATGCGGTGGCCTGTCCTGCACCGGGTGCAGATCCAGGGCGCAGGATAACGCTGTCGCCGGTCTGCTCACCTGAGGTGGAGATTCGGTGTGCCTGCGCAAGCGCATTCAGCGCCGCGACGGATTCGTTAGAGGAGCCCATCATCAGCGACGACTTCCCGTCAGCGATATCGCGCTGATAGGCGGCGAAGACCTGCTGAGTCATGGTCTCACTGTCACCGGCGGCCACACGGCCCTGCGCACGGTACCACGCGAACGGCTCATCAGGACCAACAGGCACCGGCTCACGCAGACGTAGCGTCGCTGCTGCTTCCTCTTCATTCTTAAAGCGGAACAGCTCATCGAGGCGGACGGCACCGACTTCACGGTCGATTAGGCGCAGGGCACCACCGGCCCCTACCGC
>NZ_CALJRY010000194.1 GCF_937976295.1 uncultured Rothia sp.
GGATGGTCGGGTTGGCACCCGCCGGGTCCTCGACGGCCTTCGCGATGCGCACGGAGCGCTCCTCGGTGATGACGCCGTAGAGGCAGCCGTAGTTGACCGAAAGCTCCTGCGTGATGAAGGTGTTGGTGCGCTCGGCGTCCGCCGGAACCGTGGTCGGGCAGTTGGCCGTCGGGATGGAGTTGAAGTTCTCCGGGGTCAGGAAGTTGGTCGCATTCTCCGCGGGGACAAAGCCCCACAGGTGCAGACGGTAGGTGCGTCCGTTCTGCGTAAAGGTCTTGTCGGAGACGGTCTTCTCCAGCTTGACGGTGTCGGAGACGTAGGGATTCTGGTTGACGTTACCCTTGGCACCCGGCCAGGTGCGAGGCAAAGTCTCTTCCTTCGTCAGCTGATCGCGAGGCTGCTCCGCACCACCGTTGTAATACTGGCTGTACAGGTCGTAGTCACCGTTACCCTCGCCCACGTACTTGACGCAGTACATGCGCCCCGAGCGGGATTCGGGCAGGTTCGTGTACCCCTGCGAGGGATCGGCTGCGTTGACCGGGTTCGGCTCATAGGCAGGACCAATGAACTCACCAGCGGCCGTGTAGCCAGGACGGCCAGCTTCACCATTAAGAACCAGGTCACGAGGGAGCCTGTTGTTGATTCTTTGGGTGGCATCCCAGCCGTTTTGACCAAACTGGGGGGAGCACAAGCCGGATACGCCATCCGTCTTCACATAGGCGCCACCCTTGCGGTAGATGATCGTCGAGGCCAAGGTGTTGAAGGTCTCGTGGTTGATGAAGGGGTACTCCTCAGCCTCTTCACCAGGCATGAGATCACTCAGCAGCAGCTTGATGCTCGAGTGGAAATAGGGCTGACCAAGACCACCGGGGGCTGCCGCCTGCCCGATGGGCAGGTTGTTGTGGCGGATGGCACCGAGCAGGAAGGTCTGACCCGGCTCAACCTCGCCCGGGTTGTTGGGCTTGAAGCCGATGGCACTCTGGCCGTTCACCCAGATCTTCGTGGAGTCAGCAGCCCACTTGTCGTAATGAGCCTGCATCCAGGCCCTGCTAGCAGCGGAATCGCCCCAGTCGGCGGTCTGGTTATCCCACTTCCAGGGCCAGCCGCGGGCGATGTATGTCCAGGCGTCCTTATTCTTTGCAGTTTCTCCACCGAGCCATGTGCCCAGCGGTGTATTCCCTGTGCGCAGACGATTGTCTGACATACCAGTAACAACGCCATAGCGGATGTTGTCGTTTAGGTTAGCTCCCGTTGGGGTCTCGCGGGTATGACCCTCACCCATGACGGCGTCGACCATACCGACATCAATACCGGTGGCTGCAGGCTCTTGCGCCGCATACGCAGCCTGAGGAGCAACGATCTGGCTTCCAACCAGTGCACTACCAGCGGTCGCCGCAACGGCTAATGCCGCCACAAAGCGCGTCGCTGCAGTTCTACGCTTCGAAGTAGCTTGGCTTTTCGCATTCGTCATGCTGAGCGTGCTCCTCATGTTGTGGTGGGATTTACTGACAGCTTACTGACAATCGACCAATAAATGTAGCGTTAGCAACAGTTTTGGTGTCATCCGCCATCTACGGACATCAGAACGTCTAAACCCTAGAAGAAAGCCCTTCGATTTACAACTGAATCGTTCAGACTTTTCTCAGCTTCAGAATAATTCTGATTCATTTCTGAATGAAATCTGTACACACATCGCCCTTCTCATATATGTCTTGACCTGCACATACACCTATTTCCCTCATGCTTCATGCAAGTTTTCAGAGCATATACGTGATGTCGCTCACAGCTATAAGGTTTTGCGCATTACTTATTCAGCATCTACGCACTTTGTTTTTAAGTTGGTTTTACCCGTTTTAATTGCCGACGCCCGACACGCCGAAGCTATACAGAAATTCATCGAAATTTTCGTGTCCTTACCCACAGCGCGCCCCTCTTCTGTGGACACCGCACCCACCTGTATCCACAGCCCCAAAAACCTGAAAGTCCACGAATTACACCGATGTAAGCAAGATTCATCCACACCCCTTCCACAGGAGTACTCACTCCCATCCACAATTAGTGCCCACCCACACCCCAGACACAACATATTGGGCCTGCTTGCGAATAGACACACAAGGTGTAGTGTTGACCCATGTTCCGCTCCCCCGGGTCAATAAGCGGAAAGACGAACATCTACCCACAACACTGAAAGGTCAGACCATGTCCATCACCGTCTACTCCAAGCCCATGTGTGTCCAGTGCGATGCGACCTACCGCGCAC
>NZ_CALJRY010000195.1 GCF_937976295.1 uncultured Rothia sp.
CGTGCGCAGGGTATTTACGACCTGGAAGACATTGAGTTCGCTCAGATTGAGCCGAATGGTGCGCTGAGTGTGATTCGTAAGGGCGACGGTGTGCCGAACTTTGCTCTGATTGTGAAGGGTACCTTGGTCACTCGCGATATCGCGGATGCGCACAAGACCGAGGATTGGGTGTACCTGCAGTTGCGTGCGGCTGAGGTCGAACTTGAGGATGTCTTCCTCATGGAGTTCAAGAACGGTAACCGCCTGCTCATTCTGCTCAATGACGGCACTACTATTCGCCGTGAGGTGGCAGAGACCTCGAATATGAATGATGAGGAAGAAGAGTGGAAGGAAGGCGTGGAGGAAGCTCCTGAGCCTGAGGTTACTGAGGATGCCAAGAAGGAAGTAGCGGAGCACGCTGCTGAAGATGCGCATCCGACGAAGGATTCTAAAGCGTAGAAGAAGGTAGAGAAAGATGAGTGAAGTGTCTCCCTCGTTTGAGGTTCAGGTGGTTGGCGCCGCCGTGGTTGATTCTTTGGCTGCTCCGACTCGTATGCTGGTGGCTCAGCGTTCTGAGCCACAGACTGTTGCCGGCATGTGGGAGTTCCCGGGCGGTAAGGTCGAGCCGGGGGAGAGCTGTGAGCAGGCGCTGGTGCGTGAGCTGAAGGAGGAGCTGGGCGTGCAGGCGCGTTTGGGTGCTGAGGTGCCCGGCGCGTACCCGCAGGGCTGGCGTCTGAGCGAACGTTTGGCGATGCGTGTGTTCTTTGCTGAGATTATTTCGGGTACTCCGGATACGTTGGAAGATCACAGCGCTCTGCGGTGGATGCCACTGCCGAAGTCTAAGGATGACGCGCAGGCGTATGATGATTTGCTGGGTTTGCCGTGGATTCCGGCGGATTTGCCGATTGTTGTGGCTCTTCTGCAGCAATTGCAGGAGGCAGGTGTCGGCGAGGCGTAATCCTAACGCTGTAGCGCTAAGGCTCTGTGTTGCTTCGGTGCGAGACTAATTCGCCGTTGTGTTACAAGCTCGCGGCGGTAATACGATAAATTTTCTCTATCTTTTTTGACGCTGTTTGAAGGCGGGATTCCCTGTGGGGAGTCCCGCCTTTATTCATATTTTGTGGGCGATATATGCATCATATGATCTTGACTTGCATGTTTTCCGGAGTGCCTATTCAACGTCCGTAAAGTTATGGCGACAGATCGTGTCTAAGAACCTGCGCCGTAAAGATATCGGCGTTTTTAGGCATGTGCAGCCCTGTAATCCGGGATGAAATCCTGCACCAATCACCGTATGTTTATTAGGTAAGAGAAAACTAACTAATTGGTGATACTGAGATGAACTTTTGGGGAGCCTTCCTCGGAAACTTTTTGATTGGCCTACGCGAAGGCCTCGAAGCGGCACTGGTTGTTGGCATCCTGCTCGCCTACATCCGCAAAACGCAGCGCACCCACCTGCTGGCACCCATGTGGACCGGTGTCGGTGTGGCGGTCCTGCTGTCCCTCGGATTCGGCGCTCTGCTGACCTTCGGCCCCCAAACGCTGACCTTCGAAGCGCAGGAAGCTATCGGAGGCTCCCTGTCCATCATCTCGGTTGGCTTCGTCACCTGGATGATTTTCTGGATGGCAGAAAACGCCCGCATGCTCTCTGCTGAGCTCAAAGACAAGCTAGACGCAGCACAGACCAGCGCCTGGGCTGTGATTCTGCTGGCGGCACTTTCCGTGGGTCGTGAAGGCCTGGAAACCACCCTGTTTATCTGGTCGGCTACCCGCACCGCCGGTCAGGAAGCTAATGCAACCCCCATGCTCGGCGCGCTGGTCGGTATCGCGATCGCCATTGTGATGGCGTGGGGCATGATGCGCGGCATGATGCGCATTAACCTCTCCCGCTTTTTCACGATTACCGGCGCGTTCCTGGTCATCGTGGCGGCGGGCGTGCTCTCGTACGGTATTCACGATCTGCAGGAGGCGGGCATCCTGCCGGGTCTGAACAACATCGCGTTCGAGTCCTACCGTTACATTGATCCGAGCGGTTTTGTGGGCACCCTGCTCAAGGCTGTATTCAACCTGTCCTCGACCACCACCTGGCTTGAGGCGGGCGCCTGGATTCTGTACGTGGGCATCGTGATGCCGCTGTTTATCCGTGCGCAGCGTCCGGGGCTGAAGGCGTCGGCTAAGAAGCCTGAGACCGAAAAGGCTGCAGCCTAAAAGACGGCATCCTCAACCGGACTAGCCTCCATCTTGTTAGGGGAGGCACCCCTAGATTTTTGCGGCAATGACTGGTCGCGAACCCTACCTACTCATACATTCACCCTTCACGGGACCATACATAAGGAGAACTAATGCGTAAGACTCTCGCCTCTGCTGGTGCACTGTTGTCGGTTGGTGCGCTCGCACTGACCGGCTGCACCCCCAATACCCAGGCTTCGTCCTCGTCCTCCGCTTCGGGATCTGCGTCTTCTGACGGCGTCATTAACGTGACCGCAACTGACACCGCCTGCAACCTGTCGGTTACCACCGCTAAGGCTGGCACCGTGACGTTCAAGGTCAAGAACGAGGGCACTAAGGTCAACGAGTTCTATGTGCTTGGCTCTGACGGTCTGCGCATTATCTCCGAGGTGGAGAACATCGGTCCGAACCTCAGCCGTGATCTGACCGTGGAACTGAGCGAGGGCAGCTACAAGACTGCCTGCAAGCCCGGCATGGTTGGTGACGGCATTCAGGGTGATTTCACCGTGACCAAGAACGAGAACGCAACCGCCATCTCCGCGGATGAGCAGGCTCTGCGCGACACCGCGGTCACCCAGTACACCGCCTACGTCAAGGACCAGGTGGAGTCCCTGAAGACTAAGACCGAGCAGTTTGCAGAGCTGTACACCGCCGGCAAGATGGAAGAAGCGAAGGCGCTGTACTCCTCCGCACGTCTGCACTACGAACGCATTGAGCCGGTGGCTGAGTCCTTCGGCGATCTGGACCCCTCCCTGGATGCACGTGAAGCAGACGTGGAAGAGGGCAAGGAGTGGACCGGCTGGCACAAGATTGAGAAGGATCTGTGGCAGCCCACCGCTGAGAAGAACGGCGGTAAGGAGTACACTCCGCTGACTGAGCAGGAGCGCGCCGAGCTGGCGAAGAAGCTCGTTGCTGACACCCAGAAGCTCTACGACGAGGTTCACTCCTCCGAGTTCAAGCTTGAGGCTTTCCAGATTTCTAACGGTGCGAAGGAACTGCTGGACGAAATCGTAGACACCAAGATTACCGGTGAGGAAGAGACCTGGTCGCACACTGACCTGTCCGACTTCCAGGGCAATATTGATGGTGCCCGCGTGGCGTACGAGGTTGTTCTGCCGATTCTGAAGCAGAAGGACCCGAAGCTGGCTGAGGACATTGAGAAGAAGTTCGAGGCTGTGCAGAAGCTGCTGAACCAGCACAAGAAGGGCGATGGTTTTGCTACCTACGAGGAGCTGACCAAGGAGCAGGTGCGTGAGCTCTCCGACGCTGTGCAGGCGCTCTCCGAGCCGGTTTCGAAGATGACTGAGGTTGTGACCGGCGCGGGCACTAAGTAGTATCCCGCCGACGCGCACCTGCCGCGGCATTTGGTATCCGCGGGGCATGCCGGGCGGGGACTACGGTTGATTCGTGTCTCTGCCTTCGTGTCTCTGCCCGGCACAGGTGCATTCTTCATGCAGGGGTTGCTCGCATGGTGGCCGCTGCATCCTTCATCATTCACACACCATACGAAAGGCCTTCCCATGCCTACCGACCCTAACCACCACACCCCGCCCAACCACCACACCCCGGAAGTAGCCCCCGAAGCTAAGCCTGCTGGCACCTCCCGCCGCGGTGCGCTCGGCGCCGCACTGGCTGGTGCCGGTGCTCTGGGTGCTCTCGGCGCGCTCGCCGGCTGCTCCTCCAATTCCAGCGCGCAGGCTTCTGCGAGCGCTTCCTCGACCGCTGCAAAGGATTCCCACTCTTTCTACGGTGAGCATCAGAGCGGCATTTCCACCGAGGTTCAGGACCGCATGTATTTTGCGGCGCTGAACCTGAAGACTACTGACCGCGACGAAATCCAGTCCCTGTTCAAGGAGTGGAGTGCCGCTGCCGCGAAGCTGCAGGCGGGCGAGCTGGTGGGGGAGGACCGCTCCTATGAGGCGCCTCCGAAGGACACCGGCGAGGCGATGGACCTGTCTGCCGCGAACCTGACCCTCACTTTTGGTTTGGGTCGTAGTTTCTTCGTTGATGATGAGGGTAAGGACCGCTTTGGCTTTGCGAGCAAGCTCCCGGAGGCGCTGGTCCGCATCCCTCATATGACCGGTGATGCGCTGGAAGCAAATCGTAGCAACGGCGATATCTGCATTCAGGCGTGTGCCGACGACCCGCAGGTGGCGTTCCACGCGATTCGTAACCTAATCCGTATTGCTGGTGGCCGTGCCGTGGTGGCGTGGAACCAGCAGGGCTTTGGTCGTACTTCTTCGACGTCGACGACCCAGGTGACGGCTCGTAACCTGTTCGGCTTCAAGGACGGTACGAATAACCTGAAGGTGGAAAGCCCGAATCTGTTGAAGAAGCATGTGTGGACTTCTTCTGAGAATTCGGCGAACAGCCCGGCGTGGATGGAGGGCGGTAGCTATCTGGCTGCTCGTCGTATCCGTATGAATATTGAGACGTGGGACCGCACTCGTCTGCGTGAGCAGGAGGAGATTGTGGGCCGCACTAAGGTCACTGGCGCGCCGCTGTCTGGTGGCGATGAGTTCACGGCTCCTAATTTTTCGGAGAAGGGCCGCTCGGGTCCTCTGATTCCGGCAGATTCGCATATGCGTTTGATGCACCCGGATCAGAATGATGGTGTGCAGATTCTGCGCCGCGGTTTCAACTACACGGATGGCGCAGATGAACTGGGCCGCCTGGACGCTGGCTTGTTCTTCATTGCGTATGTGTGCGATCCGCGCACGCATTTTATTCCGATGCTGAGCACGATGACTTCTTCGGATGCTTTGAGTGAGTATCTGCGCCATACCGGTAGCGCACTGTTTGCGATACCGCCGGGTGTGAAGGATGAGAACGACTACATCTGCTCGGGTCTTTTCATCTAGCGGATGTGTGGAACTAGCGCCTGCTGAGGCTTGCTAAGCGGCGTGTTTGTG
>NZ_CALJRY010000196.1 GCF_937976295.1 uncultured Rothia sp.
CCGATAACCGCCGCCGCAAGCGCCCCGCACGCGCAGCCATGAGCCTGCTCACCGCTGGTGCGCTCCTCTTCGGAGGCGACCTGCCCGCCGTCCTCGCGCAGGCACCCAGCAACGAAGCCTCCCTGGCAGCAGCTCAGGCCGCACCCCAAATTGAAGGCCCCGTAAGCCCCCTCAACCTCATGCGCGGCGGCACGGCACGCCCTAATACCCCCACCGCCGCAGCCCCCGGCACGCTCCCCCAGCAGGTGTTCGACCGGTTCATCGTCACCTACACCCAGGAAGCTAAGCAGCGCAAAATGCTGCGCGACGGCGACTGGGACGCAGTCCGCGGCATCGTTGACGACATCATGGACACCGTCGGAATCGTCAACGAAGCAATGAACGTCGACACCAAGTTCCTGCACAACACCTCCACCGATGACGCCGTCATCCAGACCTCCAAGACCCTCAACAAAAACGAAGCGCAGGAGTTCATGGCGAAGGTCGCCTCCGACCCGGACGTAGCCTCCGTCGAGCCCGACTACATCAACTACCCCGCCGCAGAGGGCGACATCACCTTCCAGTACAACGACCCGCAGTACGGCAAACAGTGGAACCTCACCGATCCCACCACCGGCGTCCAGAACACCGGTAACGCACGCCTGCGCCGCGGCGCAAACGTGAAGGTCGCCGTACTCGACACCGGCTACGTACCGCACCCCGACCTGGTCACCGGCATGGCAAACGGCTACGACTTTATCAGCGACCCCCTCAGCGCCCGCGACGGCGACGGCCGCGACCCCAACCCCAGGGACGAAGGCGACTACGCGCCCTACAACCTCTGTAAAGACCAGGCGAACGCCCACACTTCCACCTGGCACGGCACCAGCGTTGCCGGCATTATCGGCGCCCGCGGCGGCAACGGTATGGGCATTGTTGGTACCGCCGACCTTGCCCGCGTGCAGCCCGTGCGCGTGCTGGGCCGATGCGGTGGCCGCACCTCCGACATTGCCGATGCCATCATCTGGGCTGCCGGCGGACACATTGACGGAGTACCGGATAACACCTACCCCGCAAAGATCATCAACATGTCTCTAGGCACCGTGAGCACCTGCCCCGCCGCTTACCAGCGCGCCATCGACATCGCCCGCTCCAAGGGCGCAATCGTAGTCGCCGCGGCGGGTAACGGCAACACGGACGCCTCCAAGTACGCACCCGCCAACTGCTACGGCGTCATCACGGTTGGCGCAACCACCAAGGCTGGCACGCGAGCGTCGTTCTCCAACTACGGTACGAGGGTCAACATCTCCGCACCGGGTGAGAACATCCTCACCCTGTCCATGAACAGCCTCGACCGCCCGGATTACACTAAGTTCAGCTACGACTACGAGAGCGGCACTTCCATGGCGGCACCGCATGTCTCCGCTCTGCTGGCTCAGCAGCTGGTCAACGGTACCACCATGACCACCGAGCAGGTGTACGAGGGGTTCACCCTCATGAGGACGAACCGCATCAATTGCGATAAAGTCTTCTGCAGCCGAGGTATTATCAACAGCTTCTACCTAGCAAAGAAGGCGGGGAACCTGGACGCCAACGGCAAACTTGCCTTCCAGAGCCCGCCGCGCAAGGTCATTGCCAAGGGTCTGAGCGCTGGCGCATCTAAGGAAAAAATTGCCGACGGTGCAGGCGAGGTTGCTGAGGCAACCGCTACAGCATCCGCACAGGCGGCTGGCACCAATGAGGAGAACCTCGCCGGCTACGATCAGATTCCCGACGACCGGATTCCCGGCGCCCCCGCAATGGAAATCCCCGAAGATGCCCAGGTCTACGACCTGAACGGTGATGCCGAACCCATCACCCAGGACGAGCCGCTGGTCACCAACCCGGCGCAGAAACCTCGCGAGGCTGAAGAACAGCACTAGACTGTCCGCAATATAGCTCGGCTCGGTTTACGGGCATAGCAAAGCCCCCAATGAAAGAACTCATCGGGGGCTTTTCACGTCTACAACGAGTTTCGGCTAGTGGAGATGACTAGCGGTGGTTACCGGTCGCAAAACCCAGGTAGCCACTGCTCGGGTAACCACTGCTCGGGTAGGTGTTCGCAGAAGCACCGTACCATGAACGGTAACGCGGAGTGTTGCCTCAACGCGGACGCGACGGGTAGGAGGGGCGGGTCACCGGGCGGCTAGCATTAGGAGCCGGGGTCACCTTAGGCGCGGGGAGGGTGGAGAGAATACGGAAGAGTGAGGTGTTAGCGCTGTACAGTGTTTTCATCGCACGTATCTGCCGGGCAGATACCTCTGTGGACAGGTCGGTGGACACATGTCTCTGCAGGCAGATATCGTTGTGCGGGGTGGTTGATGCGCGGCACTGTGGTGCGTGGTGTCTGCGTTGTGGCTTGTGGGCTGTTGAGGGTAGCTCCACAATGTGCATGCACGGGTACGCACCGTGAGATACTCTAGCACCCTTTCTGGGTTACTTTATGAATAAAATAACCTTTGTGATGCAGGTCATTTTATGCAGGGGTGAGTAAAACTTAAATCTTTACTTCAAGTCCATGAGAATAGTTCGACTAGGCATTTCTTTATCTGCATTTACGCGAAAGAAAAATCTCATTATTTACGCCACACTATCGAGTTTTGGCCGCTTCGCGCATAGGAAAAGGTGCTAGGATAGCGATATCTCACCACATAAATACTTCCGAAGAGCTCCCGCACGGGGGTTTAGAGAAAAATACACATCAATGCAGTGATGTGCATTTTCTTTTTCTATTCGCT
>NZ_CALJRY010000197.1 GCF_937976295.1 uncultured Rothia sp.
TACGGTCCACCGCCTGCTGCTCGGCGGCGGGGTTCCACCACGGATCCATGATGAACACGTGATCCGCCTCGGTCAGGTTCAGACCGAAACCGCCAGCCTTGAGCGAAATGAGGAACACCGGCTCCTGACCGCTCGTGAACGCCTCGATGACCTCGGCGCGGTTGCGGGTCGAACCGTCCAGGTACAGGTGGCCGATGCCCTCCTCCGCCAGGCGTGCCGAAATGCTCTTGAGGTAGCCGGTGAACTGGCTGAACACCAGCACACGGTGGCCCTTCTCGAGCAGGCCGGGCAGTTGCTGAACCAGGTAGTCGCGCTTGACCGACGACACCCCGGCGTAGGCTTCCGGATCAATCAGCGCGGCATCAAGCGCCAGACGGCGCAGCAGGGTCAGCGACTGGAAGATCGTGAACCGGTTTTTGTCCATATCCTCCAGCAGACCCAGCACCTTCTGGCGTTCACGCTGCAGATGCGTGTCATAGATGCGGCGGTGACCGGGAGCCAGCGGCAGGTTCACGCGCGTATCGTTCTTCGCCGGAAGCTCCGCCGCCACCAGCTCCTTAGTGCGGCGCAGCATGAGCGGACGGATGCGCCGGCGCAGACGAGCAGCCGTCGCCGCGGCGTGCGCCGGGTCCTCGCCGGATTCCGCCGGGCGAGCGTACAGATCGCGGAACGCGCGGGCGGAAGGGAACAGGCCGTCCGCCACAATCGCCAGCAGCGCCCACAGCTCCATGAGGTTGTTCTCAATGGGCGTGCCGGTCATCGCGATTTTGGTGCGGGCGGGCATTGCGCGGGCGATGGACCAGGCGCGGGTGCCGGTGTTTTTGACGAATTGCGCCTCGTCCAGCAGGAGCGCACCCCAGCCTTCGGGTGCGGAGAGTTCGCCAGTGAATTCGTCAACGGTACGGCCCAGCGTGCGGGCATAGCCGGTGTAGGCATCCTCGTCCATGCGCAGCAGCGTGTAGCTGGTTAGCACCAGGTGCGCCTCCGCGATGCGCTCAGCCAGCGGGGTCTTACCGGCGGTGGTTTCGGTGATGGTCACGACCTTCGCCTCGGGTAGGAAACGTGCCGCCTCCGCCGCCCAGTTGGCGATGACGGAGGTCGGCGCGACCACGAGGAAAGGCGCGAGCGGCTCGACGCTCTCACCGCGCCCGGCGGCATCTTCGGAGGCGGCACGCTCGGAGGCTGCACGATGCTCCTCAATCGCGTGGGCGAGCAGGGCGAGAGCCTGCACGGTCTTACCCAGACCCATATCGTCGGCGAGAATACCGCCCAGACGCTGCTCGTACAAGAAGGACAACCACTGGAAACCCTCCACCTGGTAGGGGCGCAGGGTCGCCTGCAGGCCGACGGGTACCGGGCGCTGAGTAATCACCCGACGGGAAGCCTTCCGGGGTGCGGAGGAATCCTGAGTGCCCTTGTCAGACGCTTTTTCAGCGCCCTTTTCAGTACCCTTTGCGGCGCTCTCTTCGGCATCCTCCAGGCCCTCAACCAGCTCCAGCAGCGAACGCAC
>NZ_CALJRY010000198.1 GCF_937976295.1 uncultured Rothia sp.
TCAGCATTCTCAGAGAGGAGAAACCGTGACCTCGCAACCTAATATTCCCGCCAAATCCCTCGAAAACACCCTAAGCTACCCCACGTGGGTGACCGACGAACTTCTGCGCGACTACTACGACACCGAATGGGGCATGCCCGTCACCGATGAGCGGGGACTCTTCGAAGCCCTGAGCCTTGAAGCTTTTCAGGTGGGGCTCTCCTGGCGAACGATTCTTGCCCGCCGCGAAGCATTCCGTCGCGCTTTCGAGGGTTTCGATCCCGAACACGTGGCTGCCTTCACCGACCAGGATGTTGCGCGGCTCCTCCAGGACGAAGACATTATCCGTAACGAGCGGAAGATTCGTGCGGTTATCTCCAATGCGCGCCTGACTCTTCGGATGCGTGAGGTTGCCGCCATGCCGCGTGACGCCTCCACGGAGGATATTCTTCTTCCCCTTATCGCGCCCTCTTCTACCCCGACTAATATGGAAAGCCTTGAGACGCCGAATACTCGCCGTCGTCGAGTTCGTGCCCTAAGCGATGAAGACCTGAACCGGATGCGCGAGCGCACCCTACCCGGCGGCACGCGGGTACCGGGCGGACTACCGGCGTGGCTGTGGTCCTTCGCGCCGAGCGAGACTATCGCCCCACACACCATGGAGGACATTCCGACCGATACGCCCGAGTCCGCACTTCTTGCCAAGTCTTTTAAAGCACTGGGTGGAGTATTCTTGGGGCCTGTAACCGCTTATGCACTCATGTGCGCTGTCGGCATGGTGGATGCGCACCTGGTAGGCTCGCATCGGCGCGGCTGTTCGGGTCTGTTCGTCTAAGCCTTTGGGTATCTGGCGCGAGGGCACGCCCGGCCAGAGAAAACGGGCAGAGAAAATGGGCAGAGAAAAGCCGCGTGCTACTTCGTTGAAGTAAGCACGCGGCGTCTATACATTGAGAGGTTCCGTTCTGAATTAGATCGTCACAAAGAGGAAGATCAGAGACAGCAGCGGCGGAGTCAGCTGAATCAGTGCCGGCTTGCGCTTATCCGGAGAGGTGAGGAACAGGTAGGCACCGGCAATCGCCATGGAGCCCAGGCCAGCGAACATGAGCGCCACGCCCACCTGCGGGGAGCCGAACCAGAAGGCGAGCAGGCCGGTTGCTGCAATCCAGGCGAGCATCAGGTTGTACAGGCCCTGGTTTGCCGCCATCTCCTTGGTGGACTCGGCAAATTCTTCGGTCATTCCGAAGGTTTCGCGGCCCTTGGGCTTGGTCCAGAGGAAGGATTCGATAATCCAGATGTACACGTGAATAGCGATTGCTACGAAAGCAAAAACGGTGGTGACCGTTGCGAGCGCCTGCATTGTTTCTCCCTAAGCAGTAGGTGTTCTATTAGGCACCTGCCCATTCTTTATTCTGAGCACACCCGTGGTGATGCGCAGAATCATGCAGGAGCAAGCACAAGAAGTAATTCTACGCCTCTTCTCGCTCTGTTGAAACCTCCCTGAATATGCGTAAAACCCCTCGATTCGTCTTCTGCAGAGAAAACTGCAGGGTTCTCATCGAGGGGTTTCTTCTGCGGGGTTACGCCGAATCCGGTATTGGTCTTTAGCCCATCATGAGCGACAGCGCGAAGGACCAGACGCAGACCAGGCCCAGCAGAATAGCGCTGTACTTGATAGACATGGAGGTAATCTTCGATTCCTCACCAGCGCTGTTCACTGCCGCCGCCGCAATCGCGATGGACTGCGGGGAGACGATCTTACCCATCACGCCGCCGGCGGTGTTTGCGGCAACGAGCAGGGTCGGGTCAACAGCAATCTGGGCTGCGGTGGTGGACTGCAGGCCCGCAAAGAGCACGTTAGCGTTCGTCACGGATCCGGTCACGAACACGCCAATCCAACCGATAATCGGGGACAGCAGCGGGAAGACCGGGCCGGCTGCCGCG
>NZ_CALJRY010000199.1 GCF_937976295.1 uncultured Rothia sp.
CTG
Source organism: uncultured Rothia sp. (assembly GCF_937976295.1). Classification (GTDB taxonomy): domain Bacteria; phylum Actinomycetota; class Actinomycetes; order Actinomycetales; family Micrococcaceae; genus Rothia. Next base: position 4 of record NZ_CALJRY010000199.1, read on the forward strand.
CGGGTCTGCTCCGCCGAGGCGAGCTGCCCGAGCCCGATTTTATGTCGCACAGTAATAAGAGAATTTGGTTGCCGGCGACCGCGGAGGCGTGGAATACCGAGTACACGAGCCGCCCCGAATTCGGCGAGTGGGGTCGCCGCCGACGCGAGAAGAAGCAGGCAACGGAAAAGCCTGTCGACTAGGCAAAAGCTCAAGAAACGAATTCTTCCAACGAACCCAACGCAACCGGGCAGTACCAGCCCGTCGACTCACTTCCGGAAAGGGGATAACCATGGAAGACAACACCCCCGATTTTGAGGCGCTCCACAAGTACCTCGTAGACAACAGCTCAGAGGTCTTCACCCCGCTTATCGAGGTCGAAGAAGACGACGAAAAACGCCGCTTCTACCTCGCCCTGCAGACCTACTCCCTGCAACAGAAGCAGCGCATTGTTCTCGCTGACGAGAACTTCGTCGTCTAAGCCGTTTAGGCAGTCTAAGGAGCCGCACATGAAGCCCCAATACATCATCATCGGCGGAGTCAACGGAGCCGGTAAGAGCACCCTCTACCGCACCAACCCGCAGATTTTCGGTGACACCCGCCGCCTCAATGCCGATGAGATACTCCGCGCTGCAGGAGGCGACTGGCGCAACCCCGCCGATGCCGCCCGCGCCATGCGAGACACTGTGCAGGACCTGCGCCAAGCGCTCGCGGCCGGTGAGTCCATCCACCAGGAAACCACCCTTGCGGGTAACGCCAAATCCTTCCAGAACCTCATCGACCGCGCCCACGCCCAAGGGTACGAGGTGACCCTACTGTACGTGACGCTCAACAGCGCCGACACCGCCGTGGACCGGGTCGCCGCCCGCGTTGCCAAGGGCGGGCACGGTGTTGACGAGGCAGATATCCGCCGCCGCTACGACAGCTCCCACGCGAACCTGCAGGTGCTCGCCTCCTCTGTGGACACCCTGCGGGTCTTCGACAACACCCGCTGGTACGAACCGGTGTACTGGCGTGCCGGTTCAAAGGTGTTGCTCGACGAGCCGAGATACGGTCTGCACATCAGCTAACCGTCACCTCCCACCCTCACGACCCAGCCGTGAGGTCGACCCGTGAAGGTCAAGAAAGGAACATACAGTGTCAGATCGTTTTGACCTGCATCTGCGATACCCCGAACTATTCGAGCCGCTCACCGAAGAGCAGCGCCGCAACATCATGCAGCCCCTCGCCTCATCCTGGCTTGAGGGCGACAACCCCACCCGCGAAGACGTCACGCTACTCATCGACTACGAGCTGGGGCGAATCACCGCGGAAGAATACGACCGGCAAGCGCTAGCGAAGGCGCTCGCCCACCAGGTGCTGACAAGCCAAAACGCGGGTCAGCAGAGTGCAGGGGAGGGTGAATAGCCATGAGCCAGCAGCAGAACTGGGCGGCGTACTTCTACCCCGAACCCTACCAGCACGTTATGCGGAACAAGCTGGGCATCAAGGACCCCGCGGCGCTTTCGCTCTTTGAGCGCCGCATCGTCACCCGACGAGGCTACGAGCTCACCAAGAACCCCGAGCTCATCGCCCGCACCTTCGACGCCGAGCACCTCAAGGCCATTCACCGCTACCTCTTCCAGGACGTGTACGACTGGGCGGGGGAGTACCGCACCGTAAACATGTCCAAGGGCGTGAGTGCTTTCGCGAGCGTTCAGCGCGGGCCCTTGAGCATTGACCGGTACCTCGACTACGTTTTCACTACTAGCCGCGCGACCGACTGGGCGAGCCTGAACCAGCAGGAATTTGTGGAGGCTACCGCCGCGATTTTTGCGCATCTGAACCATGCGCACCCTTTCCGCGAGGGGAACGGCCGCGCGACCCGCATTTTTATGGATCATGTGGTGGCGCGTAGTAATTTCCGGTTTGATTATGTGCGTGCTGGCCTTCGCGGCTGGCACCAGAGTTCGATGTTTAGCGGCCCGGATCGCGGGTATTTTGAGGTGCATCCGGAGGAGCTGCATCAGCTGTTCAGCATCATCACGGTGCCGCGTGATGCCTAGGCAGGGCGTTAAAACACCTCGGGCAGATACCCGATGCGGGCATTAAAGAACGGATGTCCGCCACCTTATTGGTAAGGTGGCGGGTTTTCCCTGTATGCGCGGGGATGAGCCCGACAGACACGCTTATATGTTGGATTTTGGTCAAATTGTTGTATATTTGCCTCGTACCCAATTTCAGTGCATGCCCGAGAAGGCAACTGTCAGCCGACGTTGGCTGTTCATTATAGACGGTTGAGCTCGACCCAAGCATGCCTGAAGCGCACCGACTTCTCGGGTTCGTCCTTATGCAATTAGGGGCCCCTCGTCGCGCAGGCGCAACTCGATGCGAAGTCGAAGGCTGAGGTAGAGCTTTTGCTCATGCAGGCTCGGACTGCTCTCGATCCGAGCATAGATATCCAGGTAGCTCTCAACGACCTCCAAGCCCGTTTTCCGAACGACGAACTTATTAACGAGGCCGTACACCTGAACTCGAATACCGAATGACTGGAGAAACGTAATAGTAATCAATCACAAGCGACGGGGCGAAACACAGAGCGCTCCTAGCCTGCATCTGAGAGACATACCCATCGAGCACTTGTATGCGCGCTATCAAAGGATAGCGCGGAACCTGCCGAGACGGATCCGCTGGCTTGCTTTGATATTCGCGCCAATGAGCACGAGTTTCACCGTCTTCACCGCTGGCCTACTGAATGTTGCAGGGGCTCTGATGATTACGGCAGGTATCGGTCAGGTAACGTCAGGTGAGAGGACCCCAGGCAGTGCTATTTGGTTACTCATCTTCGCTTTCCTGGCTGAAAGCCTAGGGTACTGGGTGAAGGAACGCCAAGAGCTTATTCTCACGATCGCGGTTCGACAGCTCACATACCGCCGTTTCCGGGACATCTTTAGTAGGTCATCCCATCCGCCGGAAGCTCACGGGCATGTTCTCACATACCCAGCACAGATCAGCCAGTTTGCCTTCGTTGTTGATTTCGCCGTTTCAACCGTTCAGATTATTGCCTTTCTCGCGGCTTCGCTCGCGCTATATGGTGCAAGCGGCGCCATCGCTGCGTTGCTCATCACTGGATTGGTATTCGTCAGCGTCCGTCTCATCAACTTGGTGGGCCGACTATGGGAACAGTACGTCGCTCTAGAGGGAGAGCGTAGGCAGTGGATCCAGCGTGTAGCAAACGCGCTGCCTCGAGGGCAAAGCATCCCCAGCTGGGGTACCGCCCTGGACAAGGTCGCTAGCATCCGAAACACCGAAGAGAAGCTTCTGCGCAGACGAGTCCCGTTGCAGATCCTGAATGGATTCCTTGAACGGGGAGCACTAACTGCGGTGCTCGCTGTGGTTGCGGTTCTCGGCGCATGGCTCTGGCCATCCGCTCGTTTCGGTATTGGAATTATTTTGGCAGCCCGCTACCTGTACGCAGCGGTGCAGAACAACATCGTAAACTATCGGGTTATTCGGCTCGCTGTGCCAATGATGCGTGAGCTCGACAAGCTCGAGTCGTCTCCAAATTGCACGGTTAAACAGCAGGACTGGGTGGGGCAGCCTTCAAACTCTAGAGAGGTGCTTGCAGCTACGTCTGAGCGCGCTGAAGCATTGCGCACATCCGTGACCACCCCCGATTCTGCTTTCGTACCACGCAACCCGGAAATGTCCCATTCGGTATTGTCAGCGTGGCGAGCTTCTGCTTCGCCACATCAGGTATCCCGGTTCACTAGCCTCGCTTTAGGTATGGGGCTCACTGAGGATGTGATCGGGCGGTTCTGGCAAGACGCAGCAACCTTGTCGTCAGGAGAGAGACACCGTGCTGCTGTCGCTATCGTTTTGGCAGACAAACCGGACTGGCTAATTTTGGACGATACGTTCGCAGCGCTTGATCCTGTAACACGAGAAGTGGTTGCCGAGAGGATCTTAGAGTGCGTGCCAACGTGCACACTTCTGGCAAGCTCGGAGGAGTACGTACCGAGTGCCTTCACCCCCGGCAATGATGCGAGGGTAGCCCCTCTTGAGTTGCAGGCTCATAGCCCCGGGGCAGCTAAGGAGGTAGATGCTGGTTCGACGGATGTGAGCGAGGGACAGGACCTTCCTGACCCTGAGCCGAAGCGTGCCACATTCCGACGATCGGCCCTGTTGTTGTTTGGACCGCATTTGGTGTGGATTACGTGTGGCGCCCTACTCTTGAGCGGATCCGAAGTTGCTTTTGCATTAACGATTGCTCACAGTGATGGGCTGTCTGCTCAGGTTGCTGGAGTGTCAGCTGCTTGCGCACTGGCAGCAATTGTTGGGTCCGTCATGTTCTTTGGCCCGCTCTACTGGGCTCCCATCGCTAGGCTGAGCGATTTGCACGACCGGGTTATACGCAGGCTCGATCGATTCGCTAGTCCTAGAACAAGCGGTGCGGTCATGGGGCGGATGGGTGAAGACTTCTCCGACCTTCAGATGTCGGTGCCTAGCGCCCTGGGTTCGGTATTTATGGTCATTCTACAGACCTTTATGCTCATCGGAGGCGCAATGGCTGGCGCCCCGCTGTTCATAATCGCTGTGTTGGCGGTAGCACCCCTAGCGATGCTTGCTATGCGTCAGGGTTCAAAGTGGATTCTCCCTGCCTCGACGACGGCTGCCAATCGCCGAGGTGACTTCATCGGGGTGGTTGGTGCCCAGGCTGGCTTACACGCTGCGCCCGTCAGTGCAGGGCTGCGTCGGGCTGGAGAAGAAGCCTACGCTCATTCGGAGGCTGCATACGTCAGCAGCTCGATTCAGTTGGCGAACGCCTACGCACTGCGTACGGGGCTGATTCAGTCGCTTGTGTTGTCACTGAATGTTTCTGCAGCGGTATTGGCATTGATGGTCGATGGATCGAACTCAGTGGTTGCTCCCGCGGTCGTAATATATTTTGCAGTAACTCTGTCATCTGGTATCCAATCTACGGTGGAGACGCTGCAACAGGTTGGTGTAGTCAGCTTGACTGCGGAGCGTGTTCGGATGCTTGAAGAGTACCGGGCCGACCGTTCTTATCCGCCCGTGCGGTCTGCTGACCTAGCTCTGCTTGAGAGTGTTCTTGACTCTGGGTGTTCTATAGTTGCCTTGATTGGACCAACTGGCGCGGGGAAGTCCGTCATGCTTGATGCTCTATACCGCCGGTATCCCCAAGGCGAAGTGGTAATCGTACCAGATATCGATCCGTTCGCATCTGAAGCATCGAATTCGAGCGGGCTCATGCTTGCGCGTTCCGTGTTACGTGAAGGCGCTGCCCGGCTTGTGTTGCTTGATGAGACCTTGAAGGGTCTCACTCCGTCAGAGGAGCGCGATGAGCTCGAATCGATGGCGTGCGCTATCGAGGGCAGTGACAAGCAGGTTGTGATTGTCCTTCACTCGCGCTCTAACCTTGATTGTTTCAAAGAAGTGGTGAATTTAGATGCGTGAGCTGACCCAAGTACTACGTTTTTCTCCAAGAACTATCGAGGACGAAATGCGAATCTATAGGGCCAAACCTATAGCCTGGACCGATTCGTCGGTGGCACTTCTGAACGAGTGCGGCGCCACACTGTGCCGCGTGACGCCTAGTCAGGGTGCTAAAACACCTCGGGTAGATACCCGATGAGGGCATAAAGAACAGATGTCCGCCACCCAGCGAGGTGGCGGACATCCGTGCGTTTAGCCGTTGTTCTTTCCGTACCGGAACCCGGTGTTAGTAGGTGCGCTTTGTCAGTTCACGACGAACCGACTCACGCACACCCGCATCCTCAACCGACGCCAACACCGACGCCAGAGCACGCGAGAGAATATCCTCACGCATGAACGGCTCCACACGAGTCACCTTGTACACCGGCACCAGGGCACGCGAAAGCATCGGAATGAAGTTCGGCTCCGCCCAAGACGGCTCCAGCGCAATCACACGCGCCAGGGCGGGGGAGTACTCTTCCATCCAACGCTGGAAGTCCTCTTCGTTGGAGAAGTACGAGCCGTCTTCCTTGAGCTCGAACGCCTGGGGGACAGTGCTGTTGGCGGCCTTGGCTTCGTCCAGTTCGCGGGCGAAGTCAGAGACACGTTCACGTAGGGCTGCCATCTGCTTGAACTGTGCGGGGATGTCCTCATCATCGAGGGCTGCTACGTAGTTTTCGACTTCGCGGCCATCGGGTTCGCGCAGGGTGGTGCCGGGGGCAGGGAGGGTGGGGAACTGGTAGCCGGTCTCGGTGAGGTGGTTTGCTTTCTCTTCGCCCTTGACGGCTAGTTCGATGGCGGTGTTGAGCAGGTCCTGCTTTGCGTCGGTGTCGATGGGGTAGCGGCCGTACTGGCCGGGGGTGTATTTCTTGAGCAGGTTGTGCAGGGCGATGCAGCGTAGGCGTAGGTTGTAGAGGAAGCCTTGCCAGTTGCCGATGGTGGCGAAGCCTTCGTTGATGAGGGTGATCATTTCGTCGATGGGTTCTTCGTCGGCTAGTTCGGTGGTGAGGCTGTCGAGGAGGTGGTTGATGCTTTGTGCGGTGGCGATGTCGGTGCGTAGTGCTTGGGTGAGGGCGAGGTCGTCGGGGTAGGTGATGTAGTGGCCGCCGTCGATTTGGATGAGGTCGGTGTGGGTGATCCATGCGGGGGCGGTGGGGTTGGTGTTGATCATTGGTGTTCTCTCGGGTATGGTGTGGTTGTTGTTCCCCATTGTGCTTCGGCGCATGGGGGGTTTAAGAAAAGGCACCCTTGCGGGTGCCTTGTGTGCAAAAGCCCAGTTGGGCAGCCTAGTGGTTTCTATATATTCTGCCACCTACAAACCCTCAGGGCCCATCCGGCCAACCTAGCAGCTCAGGGCCGCTAGTGCTAGTTTCAAGTTTTTGATGCACTACCAGTCTAACATTCCTAAAACCCTGCAGCCCGCGAGTTGGTCATAACTGCCCGGTCACGGCTACCGACAAGAAGAGCCCACCAAACCGGCGCCTCCTGCCCCCGATACTGCTCCCAGTAAAACCCCCGTTAAAAACACTGCGGGGACCGTCTCGCACGCAGGCTCGAAAAGTGCGAGAATGGAGCAGAAAAGAAAACTACGAAAGAAGATACTTTCATGCTTATTCTCGTTGTGAACGCCGGTTCTTCCTCCCTGAAGTACCAGGTGCGTGACACCTCCCTGCCCGAGGCAGAGCAGATGCTGACCTCCGGCCTCGTTGAAAACATCGGCACCGACGTGCCCAACCACGAGGTCGCATTCGACATCATGTCCGAGAAGCTTGAGCCCGTCCTGCACGGCCGCGAGCTGCAGGCAGTCGGCCACCGCGTGGTGCAGGGTGCAGAGAAGTTCACCCACCCCACCCTGCTGACCGAGGAAGTTGTCCAGCAGATCGACGACCTCTCCCCGCTGGCACCGCTGCACAACCCCGCACACGTTCAGGGCATGCGCGCAGCAATGCACAAGTGGCCCTCCCTGCCGCAGGTCGCTATCTTCGACACCGCGTTCCACTCCACCATGCCCGAAGAAGCATGGCGCTACGCAATCCCCTACGACCTGGCTGACAAGTACAGCATTCGCCGCTACGGCTTCCACGGCACCAGCCACGAGTACGTCTCCCACGTTGCAGCTGACATGCTCGGCATTGCACGCGACGAGTTCAACGGCATCGTGGCACACCTCGGTAACGGCGCGTCCGTGACCGCTGTGAAGGGCGGCAAGTCCGTGGACACCTCCATGGGCTACACCCCGCTGGCTGGCCTGATCATGGGTACCCGCTCCGGCGACATCGACCCCTCGGCACTGACCACCATTCTGTCTCGTGAAGGCATTGACGGTGAGCGTCTGGACACCATTCTGAACAAGGAGTCCGGTCTGCTCGCACTGGCTGGCTCCAACGACATGCGTAAGGTCGTTGAGGCTGCACAGTCCGGCGACGAGCGTGCACAGCTCGCACTGGACATGACCTCCTACCGCCTGATGAAGTACATTGGCGGCTACAACCTGGTTGTTGGCGGCGCGCAGGCACTGATCTTCACCGCTGGTATCGGTGAGAACTCCGGCGAGTTCCGCAAGCTGGTCCTGGACCGCCTTGGCGCCCTGGGCATCAAGTACAACGAGGAAGAGAACGCTAAGCGTTCCCCCGAGCCGCGCGTGATTTCCACCGAGGATTCCGCTATCAAGGTGCTGGTCATCCCCACCAACGAGGAGAAGGCTATCGCTGAGGCTACCGAGGAACTCGTCAAGAGCCTCTAAGCCCCACGCACTCCGCCGTGTAGGCGGCTCAGCGTAAAGTAATCCGCCGTGGCACCCGTTCCGTATGGGCGCTGCGGCGGATTTCTTATGCCCGCAAGGCGGCGCGCCGCTGCACTGCGCATCCCAGCACTTCATCCCAGCGCCGCGGCGTACTGTAGCGTCGCGAATGGGCATTCTATGAGAAAAAGCGCATTCACATTCACTAGTACGTGCCCAAAAACGATAGAGTGGAATCAGATAACACTCGATACGAAGCGGACGAGACATGACTCAACCTCCTGAAAACCACCAGCAGCCCGGCGGGCAGTTCAACGCCCAGCCCGGCCAGCAGGCATTCCGTGCCCCCGGTGAGCCCCTCCCGCAGGACCTCTCCGCCGGCTGGCTCCCCGAAGATGAGCGCCAGAAGCCGGTCAGCCCCCTGCCCCAGCCGAGGCTCTTCGCCTACCAGTCGATGCTGCCGCCGAAGGTGCTGCATGCGCTGCGTCACCCCTCCGAAATTCCGTGGCTGGTCGCCGCTTACGCGGTCACCGCGGTCGGCTACATTGTGCTGTTCATGGCGCTGGCTGACCTGTTCAGCTCGATGATGCGTTACGTCTTCAGCTCAACCGGTGAAGGCTCGGTTCGAGTACCTTCTTCCGGTAGCACCACCGCGAGCATGGAAGACCTGATTTTCCAGGCGGTTGGTCTGCTCATCCTGGGCCCGATTGCCATCTTCATTGTTCGTGCGATCTACTACGCACAGCAGCGTGTGCGCGGTGTGCGCATCACCCCCACCCAGTTCCCCGAGGCATACCAGATGCTCGCTGAAGCAGCTGAGGCGGCGGGTCTGCGCCGTGTACCGGATGCGTACGTTATTCTCGGTAACGGCATGATGAACGCTTTCGCGGCAGGTCACGGTTTCCGCCGCTATATCTGCCTGTACTCTGACCTGTTCGAGATCGGCGGTAAGTCCCGTGACCCGGAGGCGCTGCGCTTCATTATTGGCCACGAGGTTGGCCACATCGCCGCAGGTCACGTCGGTTATTTCCGTCTGATTTTCACGATGCTGTTCAACCAGATTCCGGTGCTCTCGAGCGCGCTGTCCCGCTCGCAGGAGTACACCGCCGACAACTTCGGTTACCGTTTCTGCCCCGAGGGTGCTGAGGGCGCCGTCAAGGTGCTTGCGGCAGGTAAGTACCTGAACAAGCAGGTCAACTTCGATGAGCTTGCCGACCGTGCCGTCACCGACCGCGGCCTTGCCGTCTGGTACGTGAACCTGCTGGCAAGCCACCCGGTTCTTACCTGGCGTGCGCACGCGCTGCGTGACCGCACCCAGCCCGGCCGCCTGTTCTGGCGCCCGACTGAGAACCCGGTCAAGGACACCGCACCGCGCG
>NZ_CALJRY010000200.1 GCF_937976295.1 uncultured Rothia sp.
TCGGCACGGAGAGAGCCACCGCGAGGGAAACACCGCCGCGCAGTCCCGCAAAGGTACTCACTACACGGCCACGGAAAGTTGTGCGCAGCTGCTTCTGCTTTTCTGAACGGTCAAGGGCACGAATAATACCGATTGAGACGTGCAGGAAAATAAAACGCGCCGCAATGGAAACAAGCCATGCCACCACAATCACGGCGAACGTCAAAGCCCACGCATAGTTGTATTCACGAAGAACATCATCCACAGGCACTGTGGCGCTGGGCAGCTGAACACCCACGAGCACGAAGAGCGCACCGTTCATGACATAGGAGACAAACGACCAGATGGGCAGACCGTAGAAACGGTTTTGGGGTTTGATGGTATCCGGTCCGCGATAGGTCAGGTAGAAAGCGGCGACCACCACAGCCACCACTCCGGAACCTTTCATGCCCTCAAAAGGCTCGATCTCTTCAGCCAGGAAGAAAGCAATAAACGGCACGGTAAACATGAACACGCTGAAGTTCATGGGGTTGCCGATGTGCGCACGCAGCTTATCCACACCCCATCCGACGGCCAGGCCAACGAGAGTTCCAATCAGGAACGAGAAGAAGAACATTCCGGATGCGGTCCCCAGGGTAAGTTCATGACCACCCGCAACCTGCAGGGCGAGTGCGAAAAGAACTAGGGTGGTGCCGTCGTTAATGAGTGCTTCCGCTTTAAGGGTGGTGATGGAAGATTTGGGGAGTTTGCCGTTGAGCGTTGCCACGGCCACGGCATCGGTGGGGGCGAGCGCCACACCGATAATCAGCGCCACATGCCACAGGTAGACGCCCATAAATGTGTGAAGCACCCAGGCGATAACGAACGCCGTGAAAATTACGAGCACCGTGCCCGAGAGCAGAATGCCGCGCAGACGAGCGCGCGCCTCACGCCAGGAGGTGTTTCGGGTCTCCCAGAACAGCATCACGGGCAGGAAGATTTCGAGAATCACGTGCGGGGGCAACCCAACCTCGCGCACCTCGTGCATGGCGTGAACGGGGATGAGCGCCAGTACAAGCCCCGTGAAAATGAGCATAATGGCGGGGGTTATCCGTATTTTATGGGCGAGGATATTACCCAGAAGAATTGCCAGCGATAGGGCAATGATGACTTCAAGCAATTTGGTGTATTCCTTTTGGATGTGGCGGCTGGTTCATGGTGTGCGTCTGATAGACGGCTGATATCCGCAAGTGTGCGGGTGCCAGGGTGCCCAAAATGTTTTGCTCGTTCCCTGGGCCGTGAGGCTTCCGCGTGGGGACGAGTGCGGGCGTAGCTTCTATATTTTACCGATGCTCAGTGCGGGTGGGTGGATGTTTACCCTGAGCAAAACCTTGCCTTATGGCCGCTCGGGATGTGAGTTTATGGGAGGCGACCTGCGTGCATCCGGCGGGTCTGCTCAGCCGGGCCTGCTCAGCCCATGAACCGCCCTACCCTGACCGCTTTTCATGACGTTTTGTGTCGTTCTGACGTGAACTTCGGGTCGTACTGTGTCAGAGAACAGAAAATCCACCTCCGTGAGTGCGCGCGAACACTCAGAACGTGAGAAGATAAGGTCATGACTGATAACAACACCGTAACCGGCAGCCCGCTTGTTAAGCGCGGCCTGGCCGACATGCTCAAGGGCGGCGTCATCATGGACGTCGTCACCCCCGAACAGGCTAAGATCGCTGAAGATGCTGGCGCTGTTGCCGTCATGGCTCTCGAGCGCGTTCCCGCGGATATTCGTGCGCAGGGCGGCGTGGCTCGTATGTCTGACCCGGACATGATTGAGGGCATCATTGATGCTGTTTCGATCCCGGTCATGGCGAAGGCACGCATCGGCCACTTCGTTGAGGCTCAGATCCTGGAGACCCTGAAGGTCGACTACATTGACGAGTCTGAGGTTCTTTCTCCCGCTGACTACGTGAACCACATTGATAAGCACCAGTTCAAGGTTCCTTTCGTGTGTGGTGCTACCAACCTGGGTGAGGCTCTGCGCCGCATCACCGAGGGTGCCGCTATGATCCGCTCGAAGGGTGAGGCTGGCACCGGTGACGTCTCTGAGGCGACCAAGCACATCCGCACCATTAAGCGTCAGATTGCTGAGCTGCAGGGCCTATACAACACCATGCCCGATGAGCTGTACGTGAAGGCTAAGGAACTGGCTGCACCGTACGAGCTGGTTCTTGAGGTTGCTCAGACCGGTAAGCTGCCCGTGGTCATGTTCACCGCTGGTGGTGTGGCTACCCCCGCTGACGCTGCAATGATGATGCAGCTCGGTGCTGACGGCGTGTTCGTTGGTTCCGGTATTTTCAAGTCGGGCGACCCGGTTGCTCGTGCGAAGGCTATTGTGAAGGCTACCGCTTTCTACAATGACCCGGAGAAGGTTGCTGAGGCTTCTCGCGGCCTGGGTGAGGCTATGGTCGGCATTAACGTTGCTGACATTCCGGCACCGCACCGCCTGGCGGAGCGCGGCTGGTAATTCGTGCGCGCACCCCGCATTCGGGGTGAGTGTTTGATGAGGGGGTGGGGTTCGCTGAGGCGGGTCCCACCCTCCTTGTGTTTGTTGATTTGTGAAGGGAGCGGTGATGGTTGAGAAGGTTCAGCCTGCCGGTGTTTTGCCGGGTGAGGGTTTGACGGTTGGTGTTTTGGCGCTGCAGGGCGGTGTGCGTGAGCACGCGCTGATGCTGGAGTCCCTGGGTGCGCAGGTGCGTTGGGTGCGTACCGGTGAGCAGCTTGAGGGTCTGGATGCGCTGGTTCTGCCCGGTGGTGAGTCGTCGACGATTGACCGCCTGACCCGTATTTTTGGTGTGCGTGAGCCGCTGATTGAGGCGATTTCTTCGGGCATGCCGACTCTGGGTACGTGTGCTGGTCTGATTATGTTGTCGAAGCGTATTGATGATCCGGCGCCGGGTCAGCAGTCGCTGGGTGTTTTGGATGTTTCGGTGGGCCGTAACGCGTTTGGTTCGCAGGTTGATTCTGCGGAGGTGCGCCTGCCGTGGCTGACCCCTGCCGGTGATGAGGTGGTTATTGATACGGCGTTTATTCGTGCGCCGATTGTGACTGGCACTGGTGAGGGTGTGCAGGTGACGGCTCGTCATGAGGGGAAGATTGTGGGTGTGCGTTCGGGCAACCTGATTGGTATTTCTTTCCACCCGGAGGTTACGGGCGATACGACCGTGCATGAGGAGCTGCTGGCTCTGGCACGCGAGGTGAAGGGCAAGTAGCCCCTCCCCCAAAAAAAGCCCGGTAATGACCGTTTAAAGAGTTGTGGCGGTGACCGTTGTTCGGTCAC
>NZ_CALJRY010000201.1 GCF_937976295.1 uncultured Rothia sp.
CAAGCGATTTCGGCACCAAGATTTCGGCGCGGCATTTCCCTTCCTTTTCGGAGGGACTTTCATTGAGGGAAGAAGATGCGAGACGAGATGAGCGTGTGGCTCGCCATTTCCCTTCCTTTTCGGAGGGACTTTCATTGAGGGCTTTGCTTGTTCTTGCGGGGTGCGTTCGGGTATTTCGATTTCCCTTCCTTTTCGGAGGGACTTTCATTGAGGGCGCGGCTAAACCCCCCCCCACCTATTCGCGACAAAAATTTCCCTTCCTTTTCGGAGGGACTTTCATTGAGGGCTAGGGAGTTTCTGGAAGCTGGAGCGGGGGCGTTTATTTCCCTTCCTTTTCGGAGGGACTTTCATTGAGGGTCTCACACTGAGGGACGAAGAGGGAGAGTAGTGTCATTTCCCTTCCTTTTCGGAGGGACTTTCATTGAGGGGGTGACCTGCACAAGACCAAGTACTACGCGGTTATTTCCCTTCCTTTTCGGAGGGACTTTCATTGAGGGGGTTAGACTACGGCGTATTCTGCAATTTCTTGAGCATTTCCCTTCCTTTTCGGAGGGACTTTCATTGAGGGGACGCTACAATTAGAGATGTGAAAGCTCACCCTGAAATTTCCCTTCCTTTTCGGAGGGACTTTCATTGAGGGTGCTGTAGGCAGTTTGCGATTCGGTAACCGCGGCGTGATTTCCCTTCCTTTTCGGAGGGACTTTCATTGAGGGGCCCCTGTACGCCACCGCCGACGAGATTCTAACCGCCAATTTCCCTTCCTTTTCGGAGGGACTTTCATTGAGGGTTCGTGGGTGTAGTACCGGTAGCCGTCGCCTGCGGTCAGATTTCCCTTCCTTTTCGGAGGGACTTTCATTGAGGGCCCACCGCCTGCCTACTTGCGCTCTTTCTCGCACCATTTCCCTTCCTTTTCGGAGGGACTTTCATTGAGGGTTGTTCATCTGCCAGATGATGAAGAGAAAAGTGAGTGATTTCCCTTCCTTTTCGGAGGGACTTTCATTGAGGGTTTTCGGGTCCACCGTTAGTCTTTTTCTGCACCCTAATTTCCCTTCCTTTTCGGAGGGACTTTCATTGAGGGTTGATGCGGCGGCCGCGTAAGCGTGCATCTTGTCCATTTCCCTTCCTTTTCGGAGGGACTTTCATTGAGGGGGCTACGTTCGAGTTAGCACCGCCGGACAGAACCCAATTTCCCTTCCTTTTCGGAGGGACTTTCATTGAGGGGATGCTAATGACTCTGTGGAATTTGGCGTGTCGCCTGATTTCCCTTCCTTTTCGGAGGGACTTTCATTGAGGGAGTTCACAACGAGAGCCTGGGTCTGCTCACGGGATTTCCCTTCCTTTTCGGAGGGACTTTCATTGAGGGTCCTCAGCAAACGGCGGTGGCGGCTACGAAACCGCTATTTCCCTTCCTTTTCGGAGGGACTTTCATTGAGGGACCCGCACTGCACACATAAGTTTTCACTCACTATTATTTCCCTTCCTTTTCGGAGGGACTTTCATTGAGGGCTGACGAGTTCGCAAGTGGCAAAAATGGCTGGGGTGATTTCCCTTCCTTTTCGGAGGGACTTTCATTGAGGCGACCACTTGAACCCTGGAGTTCCTGCAGAAACTCCGGAGGAAAATTTCCCTTCCTTTTGGGAAGGGCTTTCATTGAGGTCGCATCGAATCTGGCAAATGGGTCGAGGTTCGCTTCTATTTCCCTGCTTTTTCGTAGGGACTTTCATTGAGGCCAGAACTCGTCCATGAGCGAGGAGAAGCCTCGCCAGGATTTCCCTTCCTTTTGGGAAGGGCTTTCATTGAGGGAACATGGAGCTGAAGGTCACCCTAACCTACTCGGATATTTCCCTACCTTTTTGCAGGGACTTTCATTGAGGCGAGCCGGACGGCGTGACCGAAGAGGCCAAGGAAACCCAGTTTCCCTTCCTTTTTTGGAAGGGCTTTCATTGAGGCAACGTCTCCAACATTGGCAGCTTGCCGGCTGATGTTTTTCCCTTCCTTTTCGGAGGGAATTTCATTGAGGCTGGAGTATGGAAGCGCGACAGGCTGACGCCGCTGGCTATTTCCCTACCTTTTCCTAGGGACATTCATTAAGGCATTGAGGCGGGCTCATCCCTGCTTGCGCAGGAAACACCTCAACTTTCCCTACAGCCTTTGTAGGGACTTTCCCTAAAACCTCCCTGCTCCGTTCTTGGACCCACCACAGTCCAGGAACGGAGCTTTTCCTTTTTGCCGCGCAGGAAGCAACCAGTCTAAAACACCGAACGCAACCCCCACCCACCAGCTGCTACCCGCCTCCTCCACGAACCCAAGCAGAAAAACTCAACACGCCGACCCTGCGTCATAAACTCGCTGATAAGTCAAAACACCTCGCCGCAGTGCTACCCTCAAAACCAAGCAGCCAAAGCTGACTGCCCACCATACTCGCTCACACCAAGGAGACACCGATGTCTACCCCCTACAGTGCAGGCGACGAACTACCCATCTCACTCGTCATGCACACCGTGTACTGCCCCCGCCGCGCATGGATCGAATCCAACGGCGAAAAGACCGACACCTCACAAATGCAAGAGGGACAATCCGCCCACAAACGAGTCGACGACCCCAAAACATCCCGCGGCACACAACAGCGCGCAGTCACCATCTCATCAACACGCCTCGGACTCACCGGACGATGCGACGCTATCGAACCCCAAGAAGACGGCACCACCCGCATCATCGAGTACAAGTCAACGCCCGTACGCCGCAACGCATCCGTCACACCAGCCCACAGGGTGCAGCTCGCCCTCCAAAAAATCTGCCTCGAAGAAGCTGGCGAAACCGTCAGCGAATGTGCGGTGCACTTCACCAACCACAACAAAACCGTGCCCGTTGACATCTCAGACGAAGACATCTGCACCGCAGAAGAATACGTGCACACCACCCGTGCACTCATCGACAACCCGACAGCACCGCAACCCCTCGAAGACTCACCTCGCTGCAGCTGGTGCTCCCACATCTCCGTGTGTCTACCCGACGAATCCCACGGAAAAGAAAACATTACACGCGTCGTCGCCAGCAACCCCGACAGCCAAGTAGCGCACCTCACCACGCAAGGATCAAGAGCGACCGTCCAGCAAGGGCGCCTCATCGTGCAGCACCTCGGCGAAACAATCAGCAGCGTACCTCTCGAACGTGTGCACAGCCTTGTCGTCCACGGAAACATTGACGTTTCCTCCGCGCTTCTACGAGAACTCATGTGGCGCAACTGTACCATCATCTGGTGCTCCAGCACCGGCAGGGTCTACGGCTGGTCGCAACCCGGCACCGGACCGAATGGACTGGCCCGCGTGCAACAGCATGTCCTCTCAGCGCAGGGGCACCTGCCCATAGCGGCCGCCATGATTGCCAGCAAAATCGCAAACCAAGCGACCCTGCTGCGCCGCAACGGCCACGCCGCAGACGCATGCCGCACCATGCGAGACATTCAGAAGCACACGCCGCAAGCTACCTCAATCCCGGAGCTGCTCGGCCTCGAAGGTGAAGCCGCCTCGCTCTACTTCGGTAGTTTCGCGACCATGCTCAAAGAAGAGGTGCTCACCGAACTCGGCTGGACCTGGACCGGGCGGCAGGGGAGAGGAACCAACGACCCCATCAACATTCTGCTGAACTACGCCTACGGTATGCTCAGCTCGGAGTGCATTCGCGCGATTCTCACGTGCGGGCTTGACCCTCACGCCGGGTTCCTGCACAGTAGCTCTCGGAATAAGCCTGCGCTCGCGCTTGACCTCATGGAAGAGTTCCGTGCCGTCATCGCGGACTCCGTGGTGGTTTCCCTTATCAATAGGAAGCAGGTCAAAGCGGCACACTTCACCGCGGTTGGTGGCAGCTACCGGCTCACACCCGAAGGGCGGAAGACCGTCATCGCCGCGTTCGAGAAGCGCATGGCTACGGAAATTACCCACCCCACCTACGGGTATTCGGTGTCCTGGCGCCGCGCTATTGAGGTGCAGGCCCGCATGCTCCTGGGCGTAATCAACGGAACCACCCGCGAGTACACGGGGGTGACCGTACGATAATGCGTGACGACGCCCGACGAACACTCATTGCTTACGACGTGCCCAGCGACCGGCGGCGCGCCAAACTGGCCAAGCTCATTCTCAGTTATGGGGACCGTATTCAGTACAGCGTCTTTATTGTGGATGCGGCCCCGGCTAAGGTTCGGCGCATCAAAGATGAGGTTCAGGAACTCATCGATCCGGATGAGGATTCGGTACTCTTCTGCGACCTGGGGCTGCTGGCCCGCCTTGACGAGCCGACCTTCAGCTACATCGGCCGGGCGCGCGAGGTGACCGAATCGGATGCGCTCATCCTGTAGCGGCGCGCGGTAGGGGAGTGAGGGAATGACGAGTTCGATTGCGGACTGGTAACAGAGGTGGGGATAATGGCCTTTGGAGGCTTTGTCTGTCTCCGCGAGAACCTGGCACGTGACGTAATCTTGGCGTGTCGCTCGCGTGATGTTTTGGCTTGTCAATAGTGTTTGAATGCTTAAACGACTGCTTGGGTATACTTTTTGTGTAGGCCTGCTGCGAGGTTCTCGCAAAGCACCCGTTTCTGCCGCATAATTGCGGGTCAGTTTCGGGTGGATATTTCCCCGCCTTCGGGCGGGGACTTTCATTGAGGCGTGGTCAGGCTCGAACTCTTGGGCACCGCGCATGAAATTTCCCCGCCTTCGGGCGGGGACTTTCATTGAGGCCTCAGATGCGGGCACCAGACCTGACGCCTCGGCAGCTTCTTGAGCCTGAGCAATGGCCTCATACGCCAGGCGCGGGTTCACGCCCAGCAGGTCAGCGTCAGGTGAGGGGTGCAAGACCAGACCGCGGAAGCCACTACGGGCTTTAGAGCCGGAAATGGTGAATTGCATTTCCGGGTAGATTTCGTGGACTTTCCCCAAAGCGCGAGTGACAGTTTCAGCGAAATCTCGTTCACGGCCCGGAGTGACAAGGGAGCCGAGTTGCCCTTGCAGGTTAGCCCACGAAATGTAGGTGTCTTTGCTGATTTGCGGGGCACGGAGGGCCAGCGACAGGAACAGGTCTGCGGCTAGTGGGGAGGTGTTTTCCTCGATGAGTTGTCGCCAGCGGGTCAGGAGAACCGGGGCGAAATTTCCCTTGACCAGGTAGTTGTAAAACTGCTCTGACAGCTCGACGTGGGAACGTGTGGAGGGGTCGAAATCGCCGTAATTCTCATCAGTGGAGAAATGGAGGCGGGCACGGGTGCCGATGGTGAATCGTTCTTCGCTAATGTCTACAAAGTTGTCACCGCGCTTTTCGTGGTGAGTGACCACGCACTGAGTCGCCAGCAACGCGCGTAGCTGCGTGATGATGTCACGGGCGCGTGCTGAACCCCAAGTGATATTTAGCTCAGTAAGGAGTTCACGTGCGGAAGTGGGAAGCGGAAAGGACCGGCTCTGGTGCTTGAGTGCTGAGGTAGTCAGCCACATCAAAAGGATTCGGGCGTAGCGACCAAAGGGCAGGTGGAGCTGAGGGTTACCGGAACCGTCAATGTAGGTTCCGGCGGTCAGGTTCAAGCTGACCGGGCCATTCTGTCGCGTCCAGCTAAAAGCTTCAGCAGGGGCCAAAATATCAGAGCGCTTGCGCGGGTCACGGTAGGGCAAGCAGCACGAGATGAAAGCGATGGGGTAGTAACCCAAATCCTCGTGAGCGTCGATGCTCTGAGGAGCAGTAGATGTGTGATGTACTACATCTGAGTTGGTGGACTGAATGCCCGAAGGTACGGTAGAATCTTTCATTGCGGTGCCTATCGTGTTAGGTGCTGCCACGGCCCCGGGCGTTGTGAGCGTCGCGGGGTCATTTTTTGTATCTGCACTCACCGTAGACCCTGGATGGACAGCCTGTCAAGCATAGGGTGAGATTTTTTATTGTCATCATCATCATTCCGTCCCCCTGAGTTTTCCACAGGGTCCCTCGCGCGCGCACGCGCGTTAATCAGATCTTAATCATCTTAATGGCGCCAGCTTCTGAAACAACGGTTTTCCCTTGTGTTTACTGGGAAGTAGGGGGTGTTACCTCAAAAGCTAACGCGGCTAAACGTCCCACTAACGCGGCTAAACGTCCCACTAACGCGGCTAAACGTCCCACCTATCGCGGCTAAACGTCCCACCTATCGCG
>NZ_CALJRY010000202.1 GCF_937976295.1 uncultured Rothia sp.
CCGCCGGCAGCGGTGCAAGCGGCGGCGGCCGCTACTGCGGCAGCGCCGGTGCAGGAGCGCCCTGCCAAGGATGGCCGCAAGAAAGCGGAAGAGCCGCCTGCGGAGCCGGTGGACCCGGTGGAAGAGGCTAACGCGGAGCTGGCCCAGCAGCAGCTGCCGCCCTGGCTGCAGCCGTAAGACGGCAAGAATGACCACACTGGCCCCCACCAGTGTGGTTATCTACCTCCCACGGCCCGCAGGTACGCGGGCCGTTTTTGAATACGAACAAGGAACCCCGGCATGCGGCTCGCAGTCCAGACAATGAAGGCCATCGAAGACCAGATGAAGGCGGACCAAGGCAATGCCTTCCGCTACTGGCTGCAGCGCGTGCTGCCGCACATGGGGGATGCGTACCGGCAGGATGAGGCGGGGCACCGGGCGCACCTGGGCGCGTCCGTCATTGGTGGCAGCTGCCCACGAGACATCTGGTACAGCTTCCGCTGGGCCAAGCTCCTGAAGTTCGACGGCCGCCTGCTGCGGCTGTTTAACCGTGGGCACCTGGAAGAGGCCCGCTTTATTGCCTGCCTGCTGGCCATTGGCGTGGAGGTGTTCCAGCAGGACGCCACCGGCAAGCAATTTCGCATCAACGACGTGGATGGGCATTTCGGCGGCAGCGGGGATGGCATTGCGCGGGGGATCCCGGACCTCGGGCCGGACCAGTACGTGCTGCTGGAGTTCAAGACGCACAATCGTAAGAGCTTTGACACGCTGAAAGCGCAGGGGGTGCGCAGCGCGAAGCCTGAGCACTATGTGCAGATGAACATTTACATGCGCAAGATGGGCCTGGCGGTGGCGCTGTACATGGCCGTGTGCAAAGACACGGACGAGATACATGCGGAGCTGGTAGAGCTGGACCCGGAGTGCGCGGATATGTACCTGGAGCGGGCCAAGAACATCATCTGGCTCTCCAAGCCGCCGCAGGGGGTAAGCGATAACGCGGGGTACTGGGAGTGCCGATACTGCGATTACCGCAAGCTGTGCCACATGGGAGATACCAGCGAGGTGGACCGCAATTGCCGGACGTGCCAGCATGGCAGGGTAGCGGCAGGCGGGGTGTTTGAGTGCGCGAGAGACGGCCACAGGTTGGACGTG
This sequence comes from uncultured Rothia sp., assembly GCF_937976295.1. Lineage (GTDB taxonomy): Bacteria > Actinomycetota > Actinomycetes > Actinomycetales > Micrococcaceae > Rothia. The sequence goes on from NZ_CALJRY010000202.1 coordinate 1,132, forward strand.
GCGGCGCAGCACGCGGCGTGTGAGCACTACCGCATCGGGGAGGCCTTCAGCCGTGGGGTATAACCTCTACTGGTATCAGCAAGAGTGCGTCGACAGCATCTTCGAGTACTTCCGGCACAAGAAAGGGAACCCCGTGGTGTGCCTGCCCACGGGCACGGGCAAGAGCCTCATCATAGCGGAGTTCGTGCGTCGGGCGTTCGCGATGTATGCGAACCAGAAGATGCTGGTGCTGACGCACAGCAAGACGCTTGTGGAGCAGAACGCGGAGCGGCTGCGGCAGCATTGGCCGCAAGCCCCCTACGGCATCAATAGCGCCGCCCTTAACCGCCGCGACACGCTGGAGCCGATCATTTTCGGGGGCATTGCGAGCGTGGCGAAGAGCTGGCAGAGGTTCGGCCGCGTGGACGTGGTGCTGATTGACGAGGCGCACCTGGTGAGCCACACCGAAACGACGATGTACCGCAAGTTCCTGGACAATCTGAAAGAGGTGAACCCACACCTTGTGGTTATCGGCCTCACCGCCACGCCCTGGCGGCTGGGGTACGGCACGATTACGGACAACGTGAAGACGGCCAAGGGGGAGCTGAAGAGCCTGTTCACGGACATCTGCTACGACCTCACGACTCCGGACAATTTCAACCGCCTGATCGCTGAGGGCTTCCTGTCCCCACTCACTACCAAGCGCACGAAGTACGAGCTGGACGCCACCGGGGTGCACATAGTGGCGGGGGATTACAACCAGAAGGAGCTGCAGCTGGCCGTGGATAAGGACACGGTGACGGCGGCGGCGCTGGATGAGGCGGTGGTGCTGGCGGCGGACCGTTTGCATTGGCTGGTGTTTGCGAGTGGGGTAGAGCACGCGGAGCACGTGGCGGAGGCGCTTAACCGGCGGGGCATCCCTGCGGGGTACCTCCACAGCAACATGCCCCAGCAGGAACAGGATGAAGCCGTCCGGCGGTTCAAGAGCGGCGAGCTGCGCGCCCTGGTGAACAACAATATCCTGACCACCGGCTTTGATTTCCCGGAGCTGGATTGCATCATTGTGCTGCGCCTGACGGAAAGTGTGGTGCTGTGGCGGCAGATGACGGGGCGGGGGACGCGCATTGCGGAAGGCAAGCGGGATTGCCTGGTGCTGGACTTTGCCCGGAACACGGAGCGGCTGGGGGCGATTAACCATGCCTACGTGCCGCGCAAGCCAGGTACCAAGGGCGGGGGCAGAGCGCCGGTGAAGGAGTGCCCGGCGTGCGGGAACTATTGCCACCTGAGCGTCAAGGTCTGTGAGAACCTGCTGCCGGATGGCCGCAGGTGTGGTCATCTTTTCAACTTCGAGTTTAAGGTGAAAACGACAGCGAGCACGGAAAGCATCATTGAGGGGGCGCTGCCGAAGCTGGAAATACGGAAGGTGGACCTGATTACCTACGCGGTGCACCACAAGGCAGGCAGCCCGGACATGCTGAAGGCGACCTACTATTGCGGGTTGAGCAAGTTCGATGAGTATGTGCACCTGGAGCACCCGGGGTACGCGGGCAAGAGGGCGCGGGAATGGTGGCGGCTGCGGGATGGCAGCGGGGGGCCGGTGCCGCGCAGTACGGCAGAGGCGCGGGAGAGGGTGGAGGGGTTGCGCAGCCCTACCCACCTGCGAATTTGGATCAACAAGAAATACCCTGAAATCCTGGGCTACTGCTGGGACGGCAGCGCGTTTGGAACGGCGAAACCTGTAACCGGCGGTGCCAAGGTGTAAATGATGTAACTCTGCTTTGTGGTTGAAATTAGATGTACTACCATGCGTTTCATGTGGGGCAGCCCCTGCAACCTTGGAGGTAAACACAAAATGAAACGCGACGAAATGAGAAAAATCCTTCGCCAACACAAAACCGTGGGCGTGAGCTACATGACGATGGACGAACTGCGCGCCGAGTGCGAGAAGCTGGGCTACGATGTGGGTGTGAAGCCGGAAGTGAAACCCGCTGAGAGCGACGAGTCTGGCTTTGATGCCATGAACGACAGCTTCAATGACATGCCGACGCCGGTGAGCGGCAACCCGTTTGCCAGCCTGGTGGAGCAGGTGACGCGGGAGGTGCCGCCGGAAGAGGCGGTGGGCAAGGGCGTGGAGTACAAACCGAAGCGCACGCTGTGCGAGTACCGGAATGGGGTGGTGGCACCGCTGCGCGGGGTGTGCCGGGATGTGTGGGATTACTGCAATGAGCTGCTGGAAGATGAGGATGACCACAGTTATCTGACTAAAGAGTTCTTCCAGAAGGTGACGGCGCACGGCAAGGAAGTCGGCTGGAACGCCAACAATGTGAGCCAGGAAGTGTGCCGCTGGCGCAAGTTCTGCGGCTACAAGCGCGTGCAGAACGGCGATTGGCAGCTTGGCGGGGAGGCGCTGTGATGGAAAAGTGGCTGGTGCTGGACACGGAGCACATGCGTGTCAAGGCCGTTCTCTGCAGCCAGCAGGACGCGATCAAGTGGCAGGAGCTGTGCTGCAGCGGGGTGGCAAGTACCGTGCTGCAGCCGCTGGATGTGCTGGTGCTGCGGTTTACGGACGGGCAGCTGGTGGCGCTGTACGTGAACCTGGTGGGGCACGGGACGCCGGATAAGCCCCGGATGGCCACACTGCGGTATGTGCTGTGGCAGATGCTGGCCAAAGCACCGTACACGGATTACAGCCCGGCGGAGCTGGGGGCGCAGCACCAGGAAATGATGATGAACGATGTGCAGCTGCAGGCAGACGAAGGGTACGAGCAAGACGAGCTGCCCAGCTACCAGTACGTGCGCCACAGCTATGGCGCGCGGCAGGCCCCGTACGAACCGGAAACGGGCGTGCGAATCAACGTCAACAATGAGGGCGAACAGTTCCTGTGGCGGCACTATGCCACGGCTGTGATGCGCCCCAGAAGATAAGAGGAACAACGATGAACAACGAGATTACTTTCACGGAAGACACGCTGGCCGCGGACCCCACGGTGTCCTTTTTCAGCGCTCCCCTGCCGCAGCACGTGCAGGAGGAGGTGAAGCTGGCGCAAGAGAAGCAGAAGCGGCGCAAAATGGCCCAGCAGGCCAGCCAGCAGGTGGCCGAGGCGATCAAGGCACAGACGGACCTGGAAACGGCTGCTGCCACGCAGATGGCCATGCGGCAGGTGGATGAAGAGCTGGCTGAGGCTGCCCAAGAGGAGACGCCCCGCAAGCGCTACGAGCGCAAAATTACGGTCGGCGTGGATGCCATGCCGATTCGTAACGGTGTGCGGCACCCCCGCCCTGGCACCAAGGCATATGTGTTCTGGAAGCTCTACACGGAGCTGAGCAAGGAACAGCGCTCGCCCGTCGCGTTCGGCGACGCCCGTCCGCACATTGACAACCTGGGCATGAACCTCAATTCTGCGCGCCTGGAGTACGCGGAGTGGCGGAAGTTCTTCGGCGTATCCGGCCGTGTGTACACGAAGGAGCAGATTGCACGGCGGGCAGCCTACCCGGAAGGAAAGTGACAGCAGTGTGGTAAACTTGCACCGTTGCAAGGTTGCATTTTGGGAAGACCTGACGTTTCTCACGTCGTTTACCTCCATTAACCCGCGCAGTGGGCAAGGCTGCGCGGGTTTTTTTTTGACATACGGGTTGCAAATGGTTACAGCCAGGAAATGAGGGTGGGCGGTACCATGGCTGCACATTGGAGGTAACACACAATGAAAGAAACAATGACGCAGATGTGGCACGATGTGAAGAAAGAACCCGCTGTGGACAACGGCGGGCTGACGCGGCACCAGCTGGCACGGAGCGGGCTGGCAAAGGGCACGGAGGCGCTGGAGGTGCTGGCGCAGCTGGGGGCGTGGGATGCCATGGCGCGGGGGCAGCTGGAGAACTACACCAGTGATTTCCGGGATTACAATCGGGCCATGAGCCTCATGGTGCAGAGCCTGGAGCTGACGGTCAACGAACTGAAACGGAGGTGCAAATGAATCTGATGCAATACGCAATGACTGCGCTGTGGCGGCGCATCCTGCAGGTGGCAGACAGAACAGAGGACCCGACAGGGTACTGGGTGGAGCTACACACGCTGGAGCTGGCTGCGGTGTATAAGATGGCCCTGGTGATAGCGGAAGAAAGGGGGCTGGTGGAGTTCTGCACCAGAGGTCCTAACCTGCGAGTGGGGTTGACGAAGGCGGGCTGGGAATACGTGCGCCTGGACTTTCACACCCCCGTGGTTATCAACGACGAAGAGCGCAAGGTGCCGCAATACGCCAGCGACGGGGCAGCATGCTTTGACATTGAAACCAACGAAAGCGGCCTGGTGCCGGCCCACGGTTCCCACACTTTCGGTACCGGCATCCATGTTCAGCTGCGCCTTGGGCAGGTGCTGCTGGTGTACAGTCGCAGCGGCATGGCTTTCAAACACGGTGTGCGCCTCGTTAACAGCGTGGGTGTCATCGACAGCGACTACCGGGGTGAAATCCAGGTTGGCCTGCGCAACGACACCGACACCCCGTACAGCGTGAAGAAGGGGGACCGCGTGGCGCAGGGGCTCATTATGCCCGTGCGGCGTGTGAAATGGGTGAAGCTGCAGGAGCTGGACCCTACGGCGCGTGGCCACGGCGGGTTCGGCAGCACGGGAAGATAACATGAAACTCGAACATGATGATGTCCAGAACAGCCTCGGGTTGATGGAGGCCATGAATTGCTTCGTGGACTTCGGCAAGGACGAAATCCGGGATGAGGTGAACTACAAGGATGTGCCCAAGCCGCTGCGCGGGTACCTGCCGCTGCTGGAGGTGGGTGGGTACCTGTATTACTCGTGTGACGGCAGCTACAGGGTAACGCCCAAGGGCAAGGAATACCTCGGGCTGTAGCATCCGCTTGCACACAGTTACCAATTCTTACAGCTGCCCCGCTGCCGTTGGCCTACCATACACACATGGCGCAACGGTAGCGCCAGAAAGGAACAGAAAATGAAAGCAACCCTTGCACCCATCGCCCTCGCCCTTGCCCTGGCCGCCTGCGGCGGTGGTGGCGGCACCAGCACCAAAAGCGTGGATAA
>NZ_CALJRY010000203.1 GCF_937976295.1 uncultured Rothia sp.
TTAGCCCTGGTAGGGGGTCACGGAGACAATCTTGGCGCTCAGTTCCTTACCGTTCGGTGCGGTGTAGGAAACCTCGTCACCCTGCTTAGCGCCCATAATTGCGGCACCCAGCGGAGACTTCTCGGAGAAGACCTTCAGGTCGGTGCCTGCCGGGAGGGTGTCCTCAATTTCGCGGGAGCCGAGCAAGAACTTCAGGGTGCGGCCTGCAACCTCAGCCTCAATGACCATACCGTGGTTTACCACACCGTCGTCAACGGGGGCGTCACCAATCTGGGCGGTTTCGAGCAGGTGCTTGAGCTGCTTGATGCGAGCCTCGTTCTTAGCCTGCTCGTCACGTGCAGCGTGGTAGCCGCCGTTCTCACGGAGGTCACCCTCGTCGCGTGCCTGCGCGATGCGGTCAATAATTTCCTGACGGTACGGGCCGGAGAGGTACTCCAGCTCCTGGGTGAGGCGGTCGAAGGCGTCCTGAGTGAGCCATGCACCGGTGTTTTCAGCCATGCGTGTCCTTTGCTTATGCGCCGGCTCTGCCGGTGCGAAACGAATAAACCCGCTACCGCGTGCCGCGTTCAATGCGCGGCGGTGCCGGTAACGGAATGAATCAACAGACCTATTTTAGAGCACCGGAGAATTTTCGGCTGTTACGCCGGTCGTATCTTCCCCTCTGAACGCATCTTTGTCGGTATGCACGCCGGTAGCTGAACACTCTGCCGGCATCAGCCTGTGTCGTGCCGGTGAATCTGCTGATATGACGGTATGTTTCAGGACGTCACACGGCGTCATCTGCGTTAGTGCACCGGCGCTATCCTTGGGTATCATACGAGAAGCTACAACCGTAAAATTTCTGCCGCGTAGCGCTCGCATTCGCGATTCACAGACAGATCATCCGCACCCCTAGCGCATCACCTAAAGGAGACCACCGTGAGCGAAGCCATTGAACAGCTGAAGGCAAACCTGCCGACTCACCCTCCCGTGGACTCCATCAAACCGCTGGATGAGGACTACACCGGCCTGCGCATCCTTGCCGTGCACGCGCACCCGGACGACGAGTCCTCCAAGGGTGCCGGTACCGCTTCGGCGTATATTGCCCGTGGTGCCCGCTTCATGGTGGCGACGATGACCGGCGGCGAGCGCGGTGACATCCTGAATGAGGAGATTGCTAATAGTCCGCGTGCGCACCGTGACCTGCCGGGTCTGCGCCGCGCTGAGATGGCGGCCGCCCGCGAGATTATGGGTATTGAGCACCGCTGGATTGGCTTCTTCGACTCCGGTCTGCCGGAGGGTGACCCCATGCCGCCTCTGCCCTTCGGTAGCTTTGGCACCATGCCCCTGGACCGTGCCGCCGCGCCGCTCGTGCGTCTGGTGCGTGAGTACCGCCCGCACATCATCATCACCTATGACGAGATTGGCGGCTACCCGCACCCCGACCACATCATGACCCACAAGGTCGCCGTGGAAGCCTTTGAGAAGGCGGGCGACCCCGAGGCGTACGTGGGTGAGGGTGATCCCTGGACCCCGCTGAAGCTCTACTACGACCGCGCTTTCAACCCCGAACGCACCCTCGCCCTGCACGAGCATCTGCTCGATACGCACGGTGAGAGCCTGCTGAGCGGCTGGATTGAGAACATCGCGCACCGCGCAACCTCGGGGGAGGCGCCTCGCCACGAGACGACGACCCGCATCCTGGTGACCGATCACTTTGAGCAGCGCGATCAGGCTCTGCGGGCGCATGCCTCGCAGGTGGACCCGAACGGTGTGTTCTTCGCCGTTCCCAGCGAACAGCTGAAGGACATTTGGCCCTGGGAGGACTACACGCTGGCTGCCTCGCACGCTGAGGTTCAGCTGCCCGAATCTAGCCTGGATGAGGGCCTGAGCGACTACTACGTTATCTAACATCTACGTTATCTAGCATGGGGCGCCGCATCGCCCTGCGTTACAATGATGCCCTTCACCCACGATATGAGTCGTAGGTGAAGGGCATCATTCGTTCTGGGGCGCACGATGTGTGCGGCCCTGCACGCAACCGCGAATGCCGCCACTGCGTACCTTACTCGCCACCACAAATTTTGAGCCGATTCTCAGCCCCACCGTGATGCCGATTGCCGCGAAGGTACGGCGCGGCGGCGTAGAATAAGAGCTTGGGCTCTTTCGTGATGAGCCCGCCGAATTATCTGCCACGACAGCCGAATGAGGTATGAGCTATGAGCGCCAACGCCCTGCCCGTGATTACTGTGCACGGCCACGCCAGCAACCCCGGCACTGTCACTGAGCCTACCGTCTATGAGCAGGCTCTGGCGCGCTCGCTGAGCCCCGAATCCCTGCCGGCACATATTGGGGTGTTGGTGGACGGTAACCGCCGCTGGGCGGCTCAGCGCGGCTTGAGCACCCGTGAGGGCCACGCCGCCGGTGCGGAGCGAATTATTGATTTTCTGGCGTGGTGTACTGAGCTGTCGATTCCGCAGGTGAGCCTGTACATGCTCTCTACCGAGAACTTGAAGCGCCCCGAGAAGGAGCTGACCGGTCTGGTCGCTGTGATTGATGCGTTCCTGGTGCGTCTGGTGGAGTCCGCCTGCGGTCCGGTGCGCGCCATCGGCAATATTGACCTGATTCCCCGCCAGCTGCACGAGCGTCTGGACTGGGCGATTGAGCAGACGGCGCACCTGCCCGGCGTTCGCGTGAACATTGCGGTCGGCTACGGCGGTCGCCAGGAGATTGTGGACGCGGTCCGCTCGGTTCTGCGTGAGGCCGCTGAGAACGGGACCTCCCTTGAGGACATTGCGGACTTGCTGAACGTGGAAGATATTTCTTCGCACCTGTACACCGCAGATATGCCCGACCCGGACCTGCTGATTCGCACTTCGGGCGAGCAGCGCCTGTCCGGTTTCATGACCTGGCAGAGCGCGTATTCTGAGTTTTATTTCTGCCGTGCCCTGTGGCCGGATTTCACGCGCGTTGATTTTCTGCGTGCCCTGCGGGACTACGCTAACCGTTCCCGTCGCTTCGGTTCCTAGAAAATGATGCTCTAGCGCCTATGTGCTCTAGCGCAGCTGGTGTGTTCCTTGGCTAGCGGCCTCCGGTAGTACTGCCTCCTGCATTACAGAATGGACGTTCTATGCTCGCTGAGCTTTCCCGCCTCTACAACGCAGGCGGCGCCTCCGTTATTGCCGCTCTGGTGCTCGGCAGCTACCTGCTGTATTTTCTGTGGTGCGCCCTGCGACTGTGGCGTATTGACGTGCGGGAGCACCGTCTGCCGCACCGCATCCTGATTCCTCTAGCTATTGCCACCTATACGGCTCTGCCGGTGTCTTTGCTTTTTGCGGGCCGCCCCGCCGATATTTGGCGCGTGATTGGTGCCGGTCTGGTGCTGTGGTTCTGCTACGGGCTTCTGCGTATTCTGTCTTTCGGCGCGCTGGGCCGCGGGGATGTGAAGCTTGCCGGCATCCTGGGCGGCGTGCTCGGGTACCTGTCCTGGGCGAACCTGGGGTGGGCGTCGCTGGTGACGTTCCTTGCCGGTGGGCTGATGTCTTTGGCTCTGGTGCTGTTCACGAAGGCGCGTGGTAGCACCCGCATTGCCTTCGGCCCGTTTATGCTTCTGGGTGCGCTGGTGGCGTTGGCTGCTCCGGCGTATTCTCTGTGGTAGATTCCGAAGTGGGGTGACCGTCCGGCTAAGTGGCGGGCTCGTTCCTCGTATGGTTCATTCTCCGTGCGGCTCGCAGCTGTTTGCTCTGCTCTCTAGCACCTATTTCCCGGTAGACTTACCGGGGCTTTTGAAAGGTTGATGTTATGCCTACTCCTCCCTATATCCGTAAGCTGCGTGAGCGGATTGGTTCGGATTACCTGTGGCTGTCCGGTGCGACGGCTGTGGTGTACCGTGAGCAGGATTCTAAGGTGCTGCTGGTACGCCGTAGCGATAACGGGGCGTGGACCCCGATTACGGGCATTGTGGACCCGGGGGAGAGCCCCGCACTGACCTGCCTGCGTGAGGCGCAGGAGGAGGCGAACGTGCAGATTGAGGTGCTGGAGTTGGCGCAGGTGAAGGCTGACCCGCCGATGCAGTTCGGTAATGGTGACCGCTGCCAGTTCTTGGATCATACGTTCTTGTGCCGCTGGGTTTCTGGTGAGGCGAAGGTCAACGATGAGGAGTCTTCGCAGGTGCGTTGGGTGGATGTGTCTGACCCGGCGGAGCGTGCGTTGCTTTCGGAGCGGATGCTGGACCGTATTGATGCGGCGCTGAACTATGACGGCCACTGCCGTTTTGGGTTGGAGTCGGTGCCGCCGGAAGAACTCTAGACCGGCTGCTGGGACTGATCACAAGCCATCGAATCAGGCGTGCAGATACAGACAGATACAGAAGGAGGGGCGACCCGCCGTCATGGCGAGTCGCCCCTCCCGCATTTTTGTGACAGTTTGTTACATGTTATTGGGTGGTTCTTCCTGTTTTTCTGTGGGAGTGGGGGACTGGAAGCCTAAATGTTGCCGTGGTTTTATTTTGTTTTTGTCTTTTTTACCTTAAGTTGCGTCTGTGTATCGAGTTATGAGTGGTTTGCATGAGATGCTTTATATATGACGCGGGTTACATTGGGAGTGACGGCCCCGTATTAGTCAGTAACCCGAGAAAGATTCGTTCACGTGATGTTCTGGTGAGCGTAGTCGCTTTCCTTTTACTCTGCCTATAGATCCTTTAGGCATGCCATTTTTCTGTGAACTAGGCTCATTGTGTTCATCGCAATTCTTGGTCGCTATTTTGA
>NZ_CALJRY010000204.1 GCF_937976295.1 uncultured Rothia sp.
TTCGGGTTCAGCTTGATAGCGTCCGGGTTCTTCGGGTACACACGGAACGCGCGAACCTCAGAGTAGGGGCGGGACTTCGCCGGAAGGAACAGACGCCCAGCCTGGAACGAATCCGGGTTGTACAGCACATAATCGCGGTTGTACATCAGCAGCATGATAATCAGCGGAATATACGCCGCCGCCAAGAACCAAGACGCGTTACCAATATAAATCGCTTCCCAATCCTCGTCGATGCTCCAACCCGCAAGCGACGTCAAGAAAACCAAAGCGAGCAGGAACGCAATACCGCCGAGGATCCAGTAGGCGGTGCGGTCGTCACGAATCGGCTCCACGCCCGGCACCGTGCCGCGCACACGGAACGGTGCGCTCAACTTACCCAGCGTTGCCGAGTAGATGCGCGGCATGCCCAGCACACGGTCGTCCTTGCTGTATCCGCGAACTGCACGCCACTGACGGCGGCCAATACGCGCACCCAGATACACCATGAGGAACGGCAGAAGCAACGCCGGCAGTACAACGCCGTCGTACACGATATCCCAGTACAGGCTGAAGGTGGAGACCGCCACAATCCAGCCCCACAGGTACATGACCACGTGGAACCAGCCGCTAAACACGCCGGCGCCCTCAATAGAATCCAGCTTCTTCTTCGCCTTCTTCGTGGCGCTACCCTTGCGGGAAGAGCTCAGCGGCGCACCCATCGCGGTGCGTTCCGCGGTGGCGCGGCGCGCCTCATCAACGGGAGAGCCGGACACCTCAAGGTACAGGTCGGCTGCCTTCTCCTTCTTGATGGGCACCGGGTAGGCGATATCCACCAGCAGGCACAAGCCCAGGTACACCATGAAGGCGATCAGCCACACGTCGCGTAGCTGCTCCATGGGCAGTCCCAGAGCGCTCAAATCCATGAGCGGCTCACCTCCTTACGTCTCTCAAACCCTTACGCGGATGCGGCAGCAGCGGCGGCGGCCGGAAGAGCCGAGATGATGCGGTCCATCGCCTCATCGTCGTGGGCGGCAGAAACGAACCACGCCTCGAATGCGCTCGGCGGCAGGTACACGCCGGATTCGAGCATGGAGTGGAAGAACGCGTTGTAGCGGCTGGTTGCCGACGCCTTGATGTCTGCGTAGTTGTGCACGCCCGCCTCGGAGGTACCAAACGCCACCGAGAAGAGGTTACCGGCGCTCTGGATGGAGTGGTCCACACCGGCGGCGTTGAACGCCTCGGTCAGAGCCTGCTGCAGCTGGGCGCTACGCGAATCCAGGTGCGCGTAGACGGCGGCATCAGCCAGGGTCAGGGTCGTAATGCCCGCCGCCACCGACAGCGGGTTACCGGAGAGGGTACCCGCCTGGTAGACGGGGCCGACCGGCGCCAGGTGCTCCATGACCTCACGCTTACCGGCCAGCGCCGCGATGGGCATACCGCCACCAATGACCTTGCCGAACGTGAAAATATCGGGAACCCAGCCGCCATCCTCGGGAGCAGCGTAACCCCAGTAACCAGCCGAAGACACACGGAAACCGGTCAGCACCTCATCAAAAATGACGAGCGCACCGTTCGCGTGAGCAATCTCGTGCAGGCCACGGTTGAAGCCGGGCTCGGGGGTCACCACACCCATGTTGCAGGGCGCCGCCTCAGTAATAATTGCGGCAATCTGACCCTCATGGTTCGCGAACGCCTCACGCACAGCGTCCAGGTCGTTATAGGGCAGAACGATGGTCTCCGCGGCGGTTGCGGCGGTCACGCCAGCAGAACCCGGCAGAGCCAGAGTCGCCACACCCGAACCAGCCTCTGAAAGCAGCGCATCCACGTGACCGTGGTAGCAGCCCGCGAACTTAATGATCTTGTCGCGACCGGTTACACCACGCGCCAGACGAATCGCCGTCATGGTCGCCTCAGTACCGGTAGACACCATACGCACCTGATCAATCGCACCGGGAATCGCCGCGTTAATACGGTTGACCACCAGCTCAGCCAGCTCAGCCTCCGGCGCGCTCGCCGCACCAAAGGACAGACCGCGCTCAGCCGCCTGCTGAACCGCCTCAACCACCTGCGGATGCGCGTGGCCCAGAATCGACGGGCCCCACGAGCAGACCAGGTCAACGTACTCGTTGCCGTCCGCATCGTACAGGTACGCGCCCTTAGCCTTCGCCGCAAACGCAGGGGTGCCGCCCACAGAATTGAAAGCACGCACCGGGGAATTCACACCGCCGGGAATCACCGCGCGAGAACGCTCAAACAGCTTCTCGCTGGCTTCGTGGTGCAGCGGGTGGGTAGAGGAAGGAGTCATCGTATCG
>NZ_CALJRY010000205.1 GCF_937976295.1 uncultured Rothia sp.
CCTCCGGGTAATCCGGGTAGGGGCAGAACTCGTCCAGATCGGCAGCCTCGGGGCCACACCACCATGCCTGCATCGTCTCGGTCGGAAGTGACATGTCCGGCTTGAATCGGCCACGACCGGGCACCTTCTTGCCGGTGCGCTTGTTCAACGTATTCAGCTCTACCGGGTTTGCCTCATTGAACGCCATCAGAGAGGTACCGGAGTTCAGACCACCCATGGCCACACGCAGACCCAGCTGTGCACGGAAGTTCGATCCCAAATCTGATGCTGAAGGCTGCTGACCAGCCACCAGCAAGAAGATCTCAAACGCTCGAGCCTCCATCGCCAAGCGAAGCAGGGCTACCTTTGCCGCCTTACGGGCTTCCATCTGATTCAGCATTACCGGATCATCCGTATCAACCTTCTCAATCATGAACAGCGAGACGACCTCATCAACGACGACAAGCATCGGCTTAATGGGGGCGGTACCTCCCTTGCCGGCACGAACATCAACAGGCAGACTACCCACATTGGAGACATTGTAGAGCGCGGTGAGCTGCTTGCGATGCTCCATTTCCGCCAGCGCCATCTGCAGGACGTCACCACAGCCGACAATATCGGTAGCGTGAGCAATAATGCCCGGGCGGGCATCTCCCACCATCAAAGGAGCCACACCCGTATTGATGCCGTTACGGTTGCTGTAGCGGCGCTTACGGGTGAACTGGACAAGACCTGACGTCTTCGGGTCCGCCAGAGCCACATACCAGCCCTTGAGCATTGCCTGACCGATATAGGTCATCATCACCTCAGACTTACCCGAACCGGTACCACCGCAGGCGAGCGCGTGCGGGTTCTCGCTCTTGACGGAGAAGGTCACGTCCTCGCCGGTGGCAAGGTTCGTGCCGATAACGAAGGTATAGGGGTCTTCGTGGACTCGACCGCTCCAGCGGATATTTGCCGGCAACACAATCGTCGAGATAACAATCTTGTTATTACGCTGATCCCAGACGATCTTGTACGCATCATCAGTCCAGAACTGACCGTCGAACGACTTCTCGAAGTCGTTGCGAGTGCGTTCTTCGTGCACACTGTATCCAACGTGGTATCCAATGCGGATTTGGCGGGGGGTGTGCTGGTCAAGATCCCAATCAATCTTGATAGCCTTCGCCGGGTCCATGTCCTTCTTGATGACCTTCTTCTCCAGCAAGAACTCACCCAAGCGGGCTAGATGCTCCTGCTGCTTAGCGCGCAAAGAGAAAGCACGGGCAACCGAAACACTCACCAGCAACGCACCGATCAGCACACCCACCCACGACAGGTTCGCCGCCGCCAGCAACGCACCTAGCAGCAAGCCCTGATGAATCGGGCTCCATTTGGGGGTGTCACCAGATAGCGCCAACCGCAGCCACCAGAAGAACCGCGGCCAATACTCAGCGGTCGCCTTAGCTAGACCTCGCTGCTGATCTTCCTTCTGGCGACTGCGCCATGATCGACCCGTCCTGCGGTACTGCGCTCGCCGCGCCATAGCCAGCATAATCAGCAGAATAACGAAGATGACCAGCGGCGAGGTCAAGAAGACCAGCAGCGGCGGGGTCTTCTGAATAGACGGCCACGCCAGCACCAGTGAACCAGCAAGAAGCGTTCCGGTCAAAGGCAACTGCGCCTTCAGAAGCCCCGACTCCAAAGAGCTACCCGGAGCCGCAAAGCGGATCGCCCATTGCATGCCATACGAGACCGCAAAGGTGAGAATAATGAGTATGGTAAACATGCTCCCAGTATATACGTAACCTGCCTGGGTGACCTTGAAAATCAAGACTTCACCCGCAATACGAAACCCCTCTACAAGCAAGGGAAGAAACAGTAAGGGGCTGGCACATCAACCATGTGCCAGCCCCTCAAAAACCTTATGACTAGTGCTGTCCTGACGAAGCCCGCGTGAACGAAGTCGTCCCGAACATGACCGACGCAGCAGCATCGGTACCGATAATCTCCGTCATAGACCGGCGCACCCCGTCCTTCTCAAACTCACGAGTCACCAAATCACCGGTAATCACCCACCGCTGCCCCTTCTTAGCACTCTGCGCAAAATGCTCAGCGAGCGCACCCGACAGCTTGTAGGACAGGACAAGCTTGTTCTCGTTCTTTACCCACGTTTTGGTGGTCGGATCGTACCGGTCTTTCTTGTTCTCGATGATCCTGCCGCTCACCCACGGCTTGCCGTCGGGGCTGTAGCGGAGCACCGGGTCATCTGCCAGATTTCCCATATACGCCTGATCTGCCACGTTTCTATCCTTTCTTCTGATACCTTTACCAGCAAAATTGATACGCCCCTTGAATCTAAAGGGCAAATAAGAGTATTTAGTATGTATTATAGATGCCACAACCCAGGGTTACCCCCCGGGTAGATTCACCAGTACGGAATCCACACCGTACACGTAACGGAAACAAACGCGCACGCCGGGCTAAGAGCACTTCGCGCTTAGCCCGGCGTGAAGAAGGAACCACAGAAGATGACAGAGCAACAGCAGCAGAGTGAACCACTATACACCGTCACGGTTGAGATGATGCACCGGAAGATTTCGCCTGAATGGCTCACCGTTGGCCTAGCAACGGATACACTGGCGCACCTGGTGGAATGGGCAGCAGTAGCGAACCCACAGATCAAACCGCCAGAAGCACCCTTGACCGCTGAGGCAGTCCGCCAGTTCGTCGCAGCGGTTGCCGCTCAGCCTGAATTTGAGTGGCGGGTGCACGTCGAGCCAGCACCAGAAGGCGCACGAGCAACCATTGATGAGCTAGAAGATTTCGCGCACCGCTGCGAGGACGGCACGGTAACGGTAGAAGACATGGACCGTCACGACATTCTCTCGACCCGATACTTTAGGCCGGCTAGACTGTTCATGTTTGACGCCGGCAGCTAGATGAAGCGCTGATCGTCTCCAATCCGTTGTCCTGTTGGCTCCACCGCGGATCTTCACATGGTGCGGTGCGCAGAGAAAATCCCCCTCCCACACTGACTGTGGGAGGGGGATTTTAGTGTTCACTACCTAACCGTTAGGGCAGGAACATCAGAAGCATCATGTTCAGCATCAGACATACCTGGACGGCGACAATCTGCGCGAAATTCAAATCCACCTGCAACGACTTGTACTTAGCACGCAGAAGATAATGAGTCGTCAAGAGCGTAACTTCCAGCAAGACAATCGACAAAGTACCAGTGAGCAGGAAGTAGCCGGCAGCAGCTGAGGTAGCCCAGACGAGCTTGCCGTTCAGCATATCCGGTAACGTCGGCATCGAGTGAGAGCCAGCCTTCCACAAAGCCCAGCCTGCCAGACCGGTTGCCAGCATGGAGCCACCCTGCTGCTCAGCCTCCGCAATCGTAGGAATGAGCCGCCCCTCGGTCGGCTGACCAAGAATCACCAGGCCGGTAGCGATACCAGCTACCACGGCGGCCAGCTGGCACGCACGCCCGTC
>NZ_CALJRY010000206.1 GCF_937976295.1 uncultured Rothia sp.
CGCGGCTTTATGCTTCGGTCTAGAAGACCGTCGGGGGCGTCACCGGCTAACTCCCTATAACTTTTTGTGAAAGGCATCCTGCTAAGCGGCAGGGTGCCTTTTGCTATACCCGAAAGGAACAAAAAGATGAGCGAATCACCTGTCACCGAGGCAAAGGTTGAAGAGACCACCGAAACTACGCCCCCGTGGGAACGTGACGGCGAGACCTTCGACCCCGAGCGCGCCTGGAAGCTGGTTCAGAACCTGAAAGCTGAGCTGGCCACTGTGAAGGCGAAGCGGGCAGAGGCTCCTGAACCTGCTGCTGCTGAAGAGCCCGAGCAGGAACCCGAAGCTGAAGCCAAGCCCACTGAGGCTGAAACCTCTGAGCCGCAGGATGATTCTGCCACCCAGATTGCGTCCCTGCAGGCTGAGCTGGCGCGCGTCAAGGCGCTCGCCTCCGTTGGCCTGTCTCAGGAGTTCGCGCCTTTTGTGCCGGGTGCGACCAGCGAGGAAATCGAGACGAACCTCGCTACTCTGCAGAAGCTCATCAGTGATGCCGCGAATGAGAAGACCGAGGCGGTCCTCACGGCGGCACCGAAGAGCCGAGGCATGGCGCCGAACCCCGCACAGCACGCGGCGCCGGCACGTGACGTTTATGAAGAGACCGCAGAATACATCTTCGGTCGATAAAGCCGACAAGCCCCTCTTACCTCAAGAGGGGCTTTATCTATACCTAATTGGAGGAATAAAGAATGAGTGCAACTGCTACTCTTGACGTTTTTAAGCGCGGCGGCATCCTGCCGCCGGCGTACGCACGTCAGATCATTGCTCGCGCAAACGAGGCATCCGTTGTGCAGAAGCTGGCGAAGTCGGTACCGATGCCGATTACTGGCACTAGCATTTCCGTTCAGACCTCCCAGCCGCAGGCTGGCGTGGTTGGCGAGGGCCAGCTGAAGCCTGTGACTAGCATGGGTCTGACCACCAAGTCGATTAAGCCTATCAAGGTCGCCGCCACGATGTATTGGTCGCGAGAGGCGCGCGAAGCTGACGAGGCGGGCTACCTGAAGGTCCTTGAACAGCAGGCAGCAGCTGCGATTACCCGTGCATTTGATCTTGCTGTGCTCCATGGCAAGAGTGCCCTAACTGGTCAGGAAATTACGGGTGTCGAGTTCGTGAACCAGACCACTAACCGTGTTGAGCTGGGTAGCTCTGCGAAGGACAAGGGCGGCATCTTTAATGAGCTGATGGCAGGTACCGACCTGGTGAACCTGAATGCCGATTTTGACTTCGAGGTGGACGGTTTTGCAGCAACCCCTGAGCTCCGTTCTCGACTCTACACCGCAACTGACACGACCGGTCGCCCTCTCTACAGCGACACGATTGACTTGAAGGCAGGCCTCGGCAACGTGATGGGTCTCCCTGTTGCCTATTCTCGCTCGGTTTCTGGCAAGGTCGGCGCTGCCCCTGATACGAAGGTCAAGGGCTTCGCAGGTGACTGGAGCACCCTGCAGTACGGTTTTGTCGACAAGCTGACTCTCCGATACACCGACCAGTCGACCATCGTGGATAACGGAACCATGGTTCACCTGTGGCAGCAGAACATGGAGGCGATGCTGGTCGAGGCACAGTTCGGCTGGGTCTTCACCGACAAGAGCGGCTTCGTAGCATTTGAAGACAAGGTAGCTGACAAGTAATCAGCTGCTTAGGCTAAGGAGGAGAGATGAGTGAGAGGCTGACTATCGCATCTGTGGAGGATGTGAAGAGCGCTCTCCGCCGCGATTTTCGTGGGGATGAGGAGTCTCATGTCTCCTCCTTGCTGGAGAAGGCGGAGAATCTCATCCGTGTTCGCTATCGCCGGCTCGACGAGCTGGCTCTAGACGAGGTCGTCTTCGACCTTGTTAGGAATATCGAAGCTGAGGCAGTTGCTCGCGTTCTTCGCGCTGATGACGGAGGAATCTACCGCAGCGAAACTGAAGACGGTTATAGCTACCAGCTGAATTACCTGGTCGCGTCTGGTCTTCTGGACATTCTGGAGAAGGACTGGAAGAACTTAGCACAGGCGACGGGCACCGGCAGGTTCCGGACTGTTGCGCTGGCGAGTGATGGCTATGCTGCGGCGCGCTCCAGCGGGCGCGTTGCTGCGGGGCCGTGGCAGTTTCAATATGGGTGGCCAGCGCAGGATTCATTCTCATGCCGCCGGTACCTTTAGGGAGTGGCATGAGTAGGATTCGAAAAGGTCTCCATACAGTCATTGTCTACCCGCGCATCCACAGTGCGGATGCGTATGGTGACGTCGTGGAGACACTGGGCACGGGGGTGTCCGTGCAGTGCAATGTCCAGCCGTCCAGCGCGAATGAGATTCTTGACATGCCTGGCGGACTCACCCCCAGCACGATTTGCCGAATAAAGTACTGGCCGCAGGAGCATGACGG
>NZ_CALJRY010000207.1 GCF_937976295.1 uncultured Rothia sp.
GCGTAAAATTGTCGTAGATTACACACTATTCATTGTTTGCATAGTGCGTGACCTGCTTCACGGAGATTCGGGTCGCGCCTGATGACAGATAGCGGCTGATACCTCTTCTGGACTAATAAGGAATTCTATGACTTCTTCCACCCATACGCCCGATGCTGCGCGTTCTCCCCTGGCGACTCAGGGGCTGGGTGTTGCGTACGCGACCGGCGCGATTATTTCGGCGCAGTTCGGTGCGGCTCTTGCCAAGCAGCTCATGGGCGATTTGGGCCCCTGGGGCGTGGTCACTCTGCGCCTGCTGACCTCAACCATTTTGATGTGGGCGTTTTTCCGCCCGCAGATTCGTTCGTGGACCCGCCAACAGTGGCTGACGGTCATTGTCATGGGTATTGCGCTGACCGGTGCGAATGCTTTCTTCTATGTGGCGATTGAGCAGGTCCCGCTGGCGATTGCGGTGGCTATTGAGTTTATGGGTCCACTGGTGCTGGCGACGGTTATGTCGCGCCGTAAGCTGGACCTGGTGTGGATTGCGCTGTCCTTTACGGGCATGGCGATTCTGACGGCTGAGTCGCAGGCGAAGCCGGAGGATTTCGCCCTGGTGGGTGTGTTCTTTGCGGTGCTGACCGCTATTTCTCGTGCCGCCTATATTCTGGCGACTGAGAAGGTTGGCGCTCTGATTCCGGGTATGGGTGGCATGGTCATGGGTAACGCTGTTTCGACCCTGCTGGTTCTGCCGTTCCCGTTCCTGATAAGCGGCAATAACCTGTTGAAGGTCACTCAGGATGTGCACCTGCTGGCTATTGGCTGCCTGATGGGTCTGCTGGCTTCTGCCCTGCCGGCGCTGGGTGAGGTTTCTTCGCTGCGTCTGCTGCCCGCGCACATTTATAGCGTGGTGCTGTCCCTGGAGCCTGCGATTGCGGCGGCTGTGGGCATTGTGATGCTTGGTGAGGATACCGACCTGGTTCGTTGGGTTGCTATTGCTCTGCTGGTGGCTGCGAGTATCGGCATTTCAATTTCTCACGCCCGTGCGCAGAAGAAGGCGCAGGAGGAGGGCACTATGGAAGACCCCGACCGTTACCTGCCCGGCGCGGTGGATGCTCACGGTGTGGATATTGCGCATATGGCAACCAGCTCCATTACAATTCCTTCTGCCGAGCAGATTAAGGCTGACCGTGAGGCGAAGGGCCTCTAAACGACTGAGCTTTAGCCGTGTCAGCGGTTTCTAGCACCCCCGGTAACAAATAGGATAGTATCTCGTGTTGCCCGGGGGTGCTTTCCATTTTTGGCCCCGCAGCACAGCATGCACACACATCACGGAACACCGCCTCCTCGTGAGGCGCTGGGAGGAGAACCTTGTCGCATACCACCCACCAACGCCCCGCACTGGGCGTTATGTTTGTGCTGATATCCTGCTCGTCATTGCAGTTCGGTGCCGCGTTCGCGATTACTCTTTTCCCGCTGTTTGGCGCTCTGGCTGTTACCGTCAGCCGCCTGACCATTGCTTCCATTGTGGTCGGTAGCGCCGTGTGGTTGGCAGCCCGTTGGCGTACCCGCCGCGGCGGCGAAATGCCGCCGGGAGCGCTGTCTTGGTCGAAGGAGCAGTGGCGTGCCGTCATCATTTTCGGTATGACGTTCGGTCTGATGAACGGCTTCTACTATTGCGCGATTGACCGCATCCCTATTGGTTTGGCGGTTGCGGTGGAGTTCTTGGGCCCGCTGGCTTTGGCGTCTATGCTGACCCGCAGGCTCCGCGACGCGGTGTGGGTGCTCTGCGCCCTGGCGGGCATGCTGGTGCTCGGCTATGAGGCGGCGGTCGGCAAGGACACCGACTACCTGGGTCTGACGTTCGCCCTGATTACTGGCGTGTTCTGGGCGCTGTATATCCGCTCCAGCGCGAAGGTGGGTGCCCTGGTTCCGGGTGTGAGCGGCCTGGCGGTGGCGATGCTCGTTGGTGCTGTGTTTATTGCCCCGGTGGCGGCGGTTGTTCCGGCGCCTCAGCCGATCTGGAATGCGGCGCAGGATCCGATGCTGCTCCTCACAATTTTTGGTACCGCCATATTCGCTTCGGTGATTCCCTATAGCGCGGAGCTGATGGCTCTGCGCAACCTGCCGGAACGCGTATTTAGTGTGCTGATGAGTTTGGAGCCCGCCATTGCGGCGATTGCCGGTTGGGCGCTGCTGAATCAGGAGACCGGCCCGATTCGTTGGGCGGCGATTTTCCTGCTGATGACCGCGAGCGTGGGCATTACGCTAAGCACTACGAAGGGTGGTTCCCCCGAGCAGAAGGATGACGGCGAGGACCCCGTTCCCATGCCGCTACCTGAGTAAAAACCACAATTCCGCCGGCGTGCGGCGTATAGAAAACCCCCTAGAAAAACACAGAGAAACATAGAGAAAACCGTTGAGACGGGGACCCGGTTGGTACCCACCTCAACGGTTTTGTATGCCGGGTTTAGCTCTCAGCCAGCTCTTCCAGCAGGTCGCGTAGCTCATCGGTGGTAAGCACCTCCGCCGGATGCGGGCCCAGGGCGTACAGCCAGTCCTGGGTGTCCTCATCCAGCTCGCGGGCGGTACCAACCAGCACGAGGTTGCCTTCGTTCTGCCCACTGAGCATGGAGCTTTCGCACAGGCACCACACGTGGTCGAAGACTTCCAGCATGGCGGTTGCCTGCAGCTGGAAGAAGGGCAGACCCGCGTCGTCACCCACGTTGATGGCAACCATGCCGCGCTCGCTCAGGGCGTCCTTGAGTTCGCGGTAGAAGTCGCGGTTTGCCAGGTGGGTGGGTGCATCCATGCCGGTGAAAATGTCGAGGATAATCGCATCGAAGCCGTCCACGCCCAGCAGTTCGGGCAGATTCGCCAGCTGCTCGCGGGCATCCCCCACCACCAGCTGGCAGTCGGTTCCGGCCGGTAGCGGCAGGCGGTCCGTCACGAAGCCCATGAGCTCGGGCTCAATATCCACGGCAACCTGGCGGGAGCCGGGGCGGGTTGCCTGAATATAGCGCACGAGGGTGAGCGCACCGGCGCCCAGGTGTGCGGCGGTGATGGGTTCGCCGGCGGGTGCGAGCGCATCCACCGTGTTCGCGATGCGGCGCAGGTACTCGTAGAACACGTAGTCGGGGTTCTGCACGTCCACGTGGGACTGCTCGGCGCCACCGATTTCGAGGACGTAGCCGTGGTCGCTGAACCCGTCGGGGTGGATTTCGGCGCGCTGACCTCCGGAGAGCTGAATGTGCGACACTACTTCACGCCGGCTTCACGCTTGAAGGTGCTGACCAGGTCATCCACCGAGGAGGAGGAGTCCAGTCCTTCAATGACCTTGTCGTTCACTGCGAAGGTGGGGGTGCCCTTCACACCAATCTTCACGGCGTGCTCGTAGTCGCGCTGAATGGGCTTGACGGTTTCGGAGGCAACCAGGACCTTGTCGAATTCTTCGACGTTCAGACCCAGTTCCTTGGCGTAGTCGTTGAAGAGGGTGCGCAGCTCGCTGCGGTCCTGGATGTTCTTCCAGTCGTCCTGAGTATCGAAGAGCTTATTCGCCATTTCGAGGTGCTTACCCTGCGCCTCGGCGGCCTCCACGGCAAGTGCGGCGGGCACGGCGTTGGCGTGCATGTTCAGCGGCATGTGGCGCACGGTCACGTTCATGATGCCGTCGAGCTTCTTGGCGGCTTCTTCGAACTTGGGTTCTACCTTGGCGCAGTAGGGGCACTGGTAGTCGGTGTACAGGGTTGCGGTGCCTGCACCGGGTACTTCGCGGTTGAGGCGGTAGCCGACGTAGCCGTCATCGGCGGTTGCCGACGCGGTAGCCGAAGCCGAGGGGTCAGCGGATGCCGAAGCGCTCGCAGTGGCACTCGCGGAAGCACTTGCAGAGGCGCTTGCCGAACCGCTTGCAGATGCCGATGCGGAGGACTGGGAGGAGCTGGAACCGCACGCACTCAGTCCCAGTGCGGCGGCGGGTACTACGCCCAGCAGCAGGGTGCGGCGGTTGAGGGGTGAAGTCATGGTGGTTCCTCTCTCTACGGGTGGCGGGCTGGCCTGTGATTAATCAGTCTGTGATTACTCAATCTGTGGTTGATATATCTGTGGTTGATGTGCACTGTGAGGTGCTGTCAGCCGCCGTGGGTATAGGGTTTATTGTATGCCCCTACCCTGAACATTCCCTATCTTCGGGAGGGTTTACGGGGTGAATGCAGTGCACACCATAGCCGCCCTGTCATCTGCTCACGCCTATGGCCGCGGTGTTGAAAGTAATTAGCCTCTCCCCCGCCTTTTTGGTACTATTGCGGGGTATGCACTGTTCGCCGGTTGCTTTCGGGCAGTTGGGAACGGCAGCGTATGTGCCTCTATAGCTCAGGGGTAGAGCATTTCCCTCGTAAAGAAAAGGTCGTGGGTTCGAATCCCAC
>NZ_CALJRY010000208.1 GCF_937976295.1 uncultured Rothia sp.
ATGGCTCATGAGTTCCAGGCGCTTGGTTTGGGTCATGCGGAGGCGCTGCGTCGTGCTCGTTTGTTGACTCATATTGCGTTGAGCCTGGTGGAGGAGTATCAGACTCTGCCGCTGATTTCTCCGCAGGAGGCTGTGGCGAGCGGCGATGTTCCTCTGATTGAGAATGCGTTCAACCGTTACCGCCAGGATCTGCTTTCTGCCATTGACACGATGATGGTGGTGCAGGAGCCTTATACGCAGGATGCGTAATCAGTTAGCCCTTCTTTTGGTTTATTAGTTATGTATGGTGCCCCGTGCCCCCCCCCTTGTGGGGGTGCGGGGCTTTTGCGTGCGGTGGCGTTGGTCTCCCCTGCCGCACTCTGATCCTACTGCTCTCTGATACCGGCGCGGTTTGGCGGCTGAGTCGATGTTCGCTGGTTTTCTGCTTTAGTCTAGAGGTGATACGTGCTTGCGCTGGGGCCCTTGGGTGCCTGGTGCGGGTGGGGTGTCGTTTATGTCTTAGTGCCCTGCTGGGCTTTATCAGAGGTGTTCCATGTCGATGACCGCTACCGCCCAGTGGGCGGCTCTTCCGGACCATAGCGCGGAGATTGCCCGCGTCCGCGAGGAGTTTATTACTGCGTATGGTTATGAGCCGGATGGTGTGTGGTCTGCGCCTGGGCGTCTGAATCTTTTGGGCGAGTACATTGATTTTTTGGGTGGCTCGTGCCTGCCGATGCCGTTGCCTTACCGCACCTATGTGGCGGGTGCGTTGCGTCGTGATGGTGTGTTGCGTGCTTCGTCGTTGCAGATGCCCGGTGATGAGCGCACGGTCGTGATTCGCGATATTCAGCCGGGTCATTTGAAGGGCTGGTTCACCTATGTGGCGGGTGTTGCGTGGGCGATGAATCAGGAGGGCGGCAGAGATATTATGCTGCCCGATGAGTTTGGCGCTGACCTGCTGATTAATTCTCGTGTTCCGGTGGGTGGCGGTTTGTCGTCTTCGGCGGCTTTGGAATGTTCGACGGCGTTGGCGTTGTTGGAGCTCTCGTGTCCGGTGCGTAAGGATTGCCCAGATGCGGATGCTACCCCGGCTGATAGTGATGCGTTGCGTGCGCGTCTGGCTCAGGTGTGTATTACGGCTGAGAATAAGGTGGCTGGCGCGCAGACGGGTGGCCTGGATCAGACGGCGTCGTTGCGTTCGCATCCGGAGCAGGCGCTGGTGGTTGATTTCCGTGATTTTTCGATTGAGCCGGTTGC
>NZ_CALJRY010000209.1 GCF_937976295.1 uncultured Rothia sp.
CTGAGGATCCGGACGCCACCGAGGAAATGGCGGCTGACGAGGCGATTCACGAGGAGATTATTCGTGCCCTGGCGACTAACGGTCGCGAGAAGCTTTCGGGTAATTTCCGTGCGGCGGTCTTTGGTGCTAACGACGGCTTAGTCTCGAATCTGGCGCTGATTATGGGTATTACCGCTTCGGGCGCGTCCAGCTCGATGGTTCTACTGTCGGGTGTTGCGGGTCTGCTGGCGGGTGCGCTGTCGATGGCGGCGGGCGAGTTCGTGTCGGTGCGTTCTCAGCGTGAGCTGTTGGATGCCTCCCAGCCGACCCAGGTGACCCTGCGCGTGGCGGGCGATTTGGATTTGGACGCCAACGAGCTGGAGCTTATTTACCGTGCCCGCGGTATGGAGACGGAGGCGGCGCATCACCGCGCGATGGAGCGTTTCGGCTACCTGAGTTGCGATTGCGATCCGTCGCTGTCTCACCGCGAGGATGAGGAACGTGAGGAGAACGTGGCTTTGGGTACCGATATTGGTGCCGCCGCTGCGTCATTCGCATTCTTTGCTTCGGGTGCGTTGATTCCGATTCTGCCCTATATCTTCGGCCTCTCGGGTGTGTTCGCGATGGTGCTGTCCCTGCTGTTCGTGGGTGCGGCTCTGGGCTTCACCGGCGGCGTGGTGGGTCTGCTGTCGGGTGCTTCTCCGATGAAGCGCGGTATCCGTCAGATTCTGATCGGTTTCGGTGCGGCGTTTGTGACCTACCTGCTGGGTCTGGCGTTCGGTACGACGGTCGGCTAGTCCCAACACCCCCAATAATCTCTCAACAAGTGTATATAGCCGCTCTTGCATGTACTGCACTCCCCTGCGAGCGCCACAGTTCGGCGAGTGTCACAGCCTGAGCACAAAGAAACGAGCGCAAAGAAAACCCCCGGCGGGTGATTCATCCGCTGGGGGTTCTCTATATGCTTTTACCCTGTATAAGGGGTTGCCCTATTACGGGTTAATCTGCGCGGTGGTGGCCTGACCGGCAACGCTCTCGGAGCCGGTCACACCGTTGCTGGAGTAGGTCAGGTTAGCGACCTGCACGGTGGAGGTCTGCTTGTACGATACCCAGCCGTTATCTGCCGGGAAGCGGAGCTGTGCCGGCATGAAGTTGGTCTGGCTGTAGTACTTGGTGCCGGACTGCTTCATGGTGTACGCCTTGCTGGTGGTGTAGACGATACGACCCTTGAAGGTGTAGGTGCCATCGGAGTTCTGGGTGATGGTCGGTACTTCTGCGGTCCAGGTACCGGCGGTCTGCGCGACGTACAGGTACTTTGCCTGGCTTGCGGAGGCGACCAGCTCGGTGGTCCTACCGGTCAGCTTACGACCGGAGGGGGTCCATGCCTGGCCGTTGATCTTACCAGCATTAAGGAGCGACTGGGCGCTGGCGGAGACGGTGTACTCAACATCGGTTACGAAGGTCGCGCCAGCCGCGAGGGTGACGCTGCCACCGGAGATGTAGCCGGTGCCGGTTGCGGTGTCCGTGGTCGGTACAGACCACCAGAAGCCGCTGGAGGACATGTAGGCGCCGTTTGCGCCGGTCTGGGAGTTGGTGACGGGGGTGAACTTACCTTCGCCGTTGACATAGGTTGCGCTCTTGGGCTTGGAGGTTGCGTCGTCCCAGTTGATGTCGGAGTCGGGGTTGGTGGAGGCGGTGAAGTGCGCCTCGGGGCTTGCCGGGTTGATGGTGCCGGTGTTGTTGGAGGATGCGTAGCCGACGTAGCCGCCGTTGTTCTGCACGCTGACGTACACGCCGTACTGCACGCCGGGGGTTTCCTTGGATGCGGCGTAGGCGGGTACTGCTGCGGAGGCTGCGACGACGGGTGCGGACCAGACGCCTGCCTTGGCAATGGTGCGGCGAGAGATGGGCTGGGTCATGAGTGTGATGATCTCCTATGAGTGTTTGGTGTTTCTTGGAGCCGCTCAAAATAATTCTGACTAGGCTCAATGCACTCCAGTATACAAAGGTTAAGGTTATATCTGCACATTACGAGGGTGAATGTGCACAATCTTACTTTCCACCGCAAGCTCTATTATCCGGGTTTAAATACCTCGAAAGACCCCCACAAAGCACAGATGCCGGTAGTCTCAACGACTACCGGCATCTGCCGCGTTTTATGCTGTTTACTTCGCTGCGAAGATTTCGCGCATCAGGTTTGCAGCCTCGG
>NZ_CALJRY010000210.1 GCF_937976295.1 uncultured Rothia sp.
GCCCCTGCAGGAGCGGAGGAAGGGTATAGCGTACCCACCCGCCCTGTAGGAACGAGGACGATAACCGCCTTTCCAAGCGGAACTACACGTAAGACCCGAGTCGTCACGACCCGAGGGCTTTACGTTTAGTCGATTTAGGAGTCAGAGCCTTCCGCAGTGCCGGTCGCCTCCGCAACCTTCTGCGCACGAATACGCGGCTCCTTACCCTGCACCTTCACCTCCAGGAACTCGCCCACGTGGCGAATCTCCATAGCGCTCACGCCGTGACCCGCACCGGCGTACAGCACCTTAATGCCGTCGGTGTACTTGCGGATCCAGTCGTAGGTGTAGTTCACCATCTCCTGCGGGATGACGGGGTCTTCCTGGTCACGGCCGAAGAACACCGGTAGTTCGGTCTTCTTCAGCTCCTCGTCCTTGAAGTACGGCGAATCAGAATCTACCGCGTAGCCGGACAGACCCACTACGGCGGCGAACTCGCCGGGGGCGTGGCGCACCATCGACGTTGCGATGCCCATGCCCTGCGAGAAGCCCAGCAGGGTCACCGAAGCGTAGGGTTCACGGTTCGCGCGCACCCATTCCAGCACGTAGTCGCTCGCCTGCTCGATGGCGCGCTGGTCGGATTCGAGCTGCTGGTTCAGCGGGTACCACTGGTAGCCGATAGCGTCTGCGGCAATGTAGGCGCCGGTCGAGTCTGCGGAGAACTGGGTGCCGACCGGCTGCGGTGCACGCATGGAGGCGTAGGTGAAGCCCTCCTGCGGAAGGTGCGCCGCCAGGGACAGCAGGTCGTGCTCCTGGGAGCCGTAGCCGTGCAACATGAGCACCAGGTGAGTGCCGGCGCGTTCATTCTCGGGGCGGGTGTATTCGACGACGTATTTGTTTTCGCTCATGCACCCATCTTAGCGAGGACTCCCCCGCAAATCTGTACCGCAGGTTCCGCCGCTAGCTTGACCCTCACCTAACGTCAGGCTTTAGAGTGAAGCCATGGACGCGAACATAACACCACCTGACGGGCACCATGAATACACCGTAGGAGAAGCAGCATCATTGCATGGGCTCACGGTCCGCACGCTACACCACTGGGAACAGCGGGGCTTACTCAACCCGGCACATGATGAGTTCAACGGGTACCGGTACTACACCGATACAGACCTTGAACGGATCACCGTCATCATGGGGTACCGCGCCATCGGCATGAGCCTTGACGCTATTGGCAACATACTGCAGGATCGGGCGAACAGCACCGAGCATCTGCTCGCCCAGCGGGATATGCTTCAACGCAAAATCGCCGCGTACGGGCGCATGCTTGAAACCATCGAACACCTTTTGGAGGACACCATGGCACCTAAAAATGAGCAGCTCAGCGCTGCCGAAAAAGCAGAGATTATGGGTGAAGGGTTCAGCCTCGCCCACCAGCAGGAAGCGCAGGAGCGTTACGTGAAAACTGACGACTGGGCTGAATACCAGCGCCGCACTGCCTCAATGGACCGTGCCGACTGGCAGAACGGCAAACAGCAGATTGACGAGGTCGAACAGGCCCTCGTCGAGGCGTTCAACCGCGGCGTGCAGCCGGGCAGTGAGGAGGCGAATGCGCTCGCCGAGCGGCACCGCGCCTCCCTGTTCTTCTTTGAGGTCACCCCCGCTAAGCACGCTATTCTAGCCCGCGGTTACGTTGAGGATGCCCGCTTCAAAGCGTACTACGAGAAGCTCGCAACCGGGCTCGCGGAGTGGTTGCGAGACGTCATCTACGAGAATGCTCGTGCACACGGTGTTGACCCGCAGGAGGCTACCTGGGGTTAACCCTTCAGGCTGAAAATACCCAGTAGCTAGGGGTGAGTAGCTGAGTGTGAAAGCTGGGCACAAAAAACGTCCGGTATTCCCCGTGATAAGGGGAATACCGGGCGTTACATGCTGTATCTGCATGAAAACTAGACGGCTATCTAGCGAGTGCCGTCGAGGTGACTGCGGTGCTCCTGGATACGGCGATCCAGGTGCTCGAGGTTCTGTTGCAACCCCACAATCTCGCTTTCAATCTTTCGGCGGGCTCGTTCCATCACTTCAACGGATAGGGCGTGATCGTCTGGATTGCTCAAAATCGTGCGAATGTCGGCAAGACTCATTCCGGCCTGACGGCAGGTAGCAATAAACCGTGCCGAGGAGATGGACTCCTCGTCAAAAACGCGAGTTCCGTGAGCATCACGGGGCACAGCAATGAGCCCCTCTTTTTCGTAATACCGCAGGGCGTGGGTGCTCACCCCCAACTGCTCCGCTACCTCTTGAATACTTACCACAGCTTTAATGCTATGGGGTTAGAGCGGGTCTAAAGCAAACCGAGAACCATTACCTTCCAGTGCAACAGGAGGGTACTTCCGCGGTATCTCGCGGCGGCTTCAAAAACACCTCAAAAACCGAAAAATATTCCCTGACTTGGCACAACACTCTTCATGCGGATGCAAAGAAACGCCGGGTGCTCGCATCCTACGAACACCCGGCATTCTATTGCATAACCCTGAGGGTGAAGGTTAATTCTCGGTGAGCGGAAGAACCTGTGAAGACACTATCTGCCCGCCCGAAAATTACCGACATTTAGGCGGCACCAACAGCATCCAGAGGGCACAATCAAAACCCCGTGGATCAACGCCCCGTGGATGCTCGCGATTCTAGCGAGTCACCGTAGCGTACAAGCGAGTCATCGAATCCAGCGCCTCACGCTCACGCTGCTCCTCACTCTGGGTGACGGATTCATCTTCAACACCGAGAGCACGAGCCAGAATCTTCTCCACCTGCTTCGCCTCAATCAAGAAGCCATCATGGCCGTGGTTCGACTCGATAATGTCCACGGGCACCGGGGTGGGCAGCGCCTCCGCCAGGCGGTGCGACTCATGCGGGAAGAACAGGCGGTCCGTGTTCACCGCCGCAATCGTCCACTCGCAATCGGTGTGCGCCAGCGCCTGCGCCAGGGTGCCGCGGCCACGCGCCACATCATGCGAAATCAGTGCCTCGTTGACTGCCAAGTAGCTGTTCGCGTCAAAGCGCTCAACCAGCTTGGCACCGTGGTGGTCCAGGTAGCTTTCGATGGCGTAGCGGCCACGCGGCTCACCCAGCGAGCCGCCCACGGTGCTTTCGCCACGGTTCTCCTCGCGGCCGAAGCGGTGCTCCAGCTCGGCGGGGCTGCGGTAGGTGGTGTGCGCGATACGGCGTGCCAGGGCAAGACCGTTTACCGGCGCGGGACCGGAATAGTAGTCGCCGCCGGCGAAGTTCGCATCCGAACGAATCGCAATGTTCTGGGTGTGAGCCCACGAAATCTGCTCTGCCGTAGCCGAAGGACCGGAGGCGATCACCGCGCATCCGCGCACCAGCTCAGGGTTGGTTGCCGCCCACTCCAGGGCGCGAGCGCCACCGAGGGAACCACCAATCACGTAGCGGAAGCTGGTCACGCCCAGGGCACGTGCCAGGCGCGCCTCAGCGCGCACAGAGTCGCGGATGCTCACCTGCGGGAAGCGGGAGCCCCAGTGCTCACCGGCGCCCGGGTAGCCTTCGGGAATGATGCTTGCCGGTCCGGTGGAGCCGTAGCAGCCACCCAGGATATTGGGGGCGATCACGAAGTAGCGGTTGGTGTCCACGACCGAGCCGGGGCCAACGATGCCTTCCCACCAGCCGTCCGATTCGATAGCGCGAATCAGCGGGGCGGGCATGTCGGGGGTGGGTACGCCGCGGGAAACATGCGTGTCACCGGTGAGCGCATGCAGGATCAGGATGGCGTTATCGCCAGCCTCGTTGAGAGTACCCCAGGTTTCGTAGCCAATGGTGACCTGCGGCAGGGTCACGCCGGATTCGAGCTCCAGGTCGCCAATGTTCAGCTGACGCAGGTAGCCTTGCGCTTCGGGGTGTTCGCGCTGAGTGCCCGCCACGGGGATGGGTGCGGTGACAGGCTGGTTGATAGTGCCGGGCTGGGCGGTACCAGACTGGCTAGTGCCGGACTGGCTAGTGCTCTGGGGAGTCATGGGGTTCCCTTCACTGGGTTGGCCGGCGAGGTGGTGCCGGGTGTGAGCGGGGTACTCGCCTGCGGGTTGAAGCTGCAGGTTGAATTTGCGGGTTAAGGCGGTGGTGCCGCGCGCTCTTGAAATGCTCCGTAACGGGGAATCCGCAGGTGGACCGAAAAGCCGTAGTCTTTCCGGTCCACCTGCGGGTTGCATCACCGTTTAGGAGAGGGTGTCAAAGCCCAGCTGCAGGTCGGCGAGAATATCATCAATGTTCTCAATACCAACTGCCAGGCGGACGAAGTTCGGGTACACGCCAATCTTCTCCAGCTCCTCAGTGGAAAGCTGAGCGTGGGTGGTGGAGGCGGGGTGAATCACGAGCGAGCGCACGTCACCGATGTTCGCCACGTTGGAGTGCAGCTTCAGTGCGTCCACGAAGTCGCGGGTCTGCTCCAGGGTTGCGCCCTTGAGGGTGAAGCCGAGCACCGCACCGGGGCCCTTGGGCAGGTACTTCTGTGCACGCTCGTACCAGGGGGAGGATTCCACGCCGGCCCAGATGACCTTCTCGACCTGCGGGTTTGCTTCGAGCCAGTGGGCGACCTTGGTGGCGTTCTCAATGTGGCGTTCGATGCGCAGGGAGAGAGTCTCCAGACCGATGCCGATGTTGAAGGCGTTGGTCGGGGAGATAGCGGCGCCGGTGTCGCGCAGCAGGGAGACGCGTGCCTTCAGGATGTAGGAGAGGTTCGCACCGAATGCGGAGTCCTTGCCCAGGTCGCGTGCGTAGACCAGGCCGTGGTAGCCGGGGGCGGGCTGGTTGAACTTGGGGAACTTCTCGGGGTCTGCACCGTAGTCGAAGTTACCGGAGTCAACGATCACGCCGCCGATGGAGGTGCCGTGGCCGCCCAGGTACTTGGTGGCGGAGTGGACGACCACGTCCGCGCCGTGTTCGATGGGGCGCAGCAGGTAGGGGGTGGGTACGGTGTTGTCCAGAATCAGGGGTACGCCGTTTTCGTGCGCAATTGCTGCGATGGGCTCGATGTCGAACACGTCGTTGCGGGGGTTGGGCACGGATTCGCCGTAGAAGAGCTTGGTGTTGGGGCGAACGGCGGCGCGCCATTCGTCCAGGTTATCGGGGTCCTCAACGAAGGTGGTTTCGATGCCGAGGTCGGCGAGGGTGTACTTGAGCAGGTTGTAGGTGCCGCCGTATATGGAGGGGGAGGCAACAATGTGGTCGCCCGCACCGGCAATGTTCAGGATTGCGTAGGTGATAGCTGCCTGACCGGATGCCAGCAGCAGCGCGCCAACGCCACCTTCCAGGGAGGCGATGCGGTTTTCGATTACTTCCTGGGTGGGGTTGGTGAGGCGAGTGTAAATGGGGCCCAGCTCGGCGAGGGCGAAACGGTTCGCTGCCTGCTCCGCGCTTTCAAAGACGAAAGAGGTGGTCTGGTAGATGGGTAGTGCCCGAGCTCCCGTTGCGGCATCCGGCGCCTGACCTGCGTGAATCTGGCGGGTTTCGAACTTCCAACCGGCGGGGTTGGCGGGAGTCGGGACGGTAGTGTTGTTGCTCATGCGTGGCTCTCCTAAGGGGATAGTTAGGGGGCCGCATGCCGAGCGGTACAGGAATCGTCGTCGAATAATCCTGTCACGATTGATGTACCGGTTTCGGTCACATCGGTCCCGCGCTTGCGTCACGCTTTTGCGTGCCGCCTGGTCTTCACCCAGGGCACCCCACCGCGGAGGAGGGTTGCCGGCCAGCTAGCTGGGGCTTATCGCTGGCGCTCTTGACCTGTATTCAGGGTGTCATAGGGCGCGGGGCGGGGTCAAGGATTTTGTGGGTGGACGGCACTTTAAGACGCTTCATTGCAAAGATGACGTTTTTTAACGTCCGTAACAAAACGTTAGTGACGATTCCGGGCCACTCCGAGGGCGAGGCAATCGAGATGCGGAGGCGCCCCCACCACCCATATAGTAACCCTCATCACTTTTAATCGTGCTTTTCGGTACACTGGGACTACGCATACACTCGTGCGGGGCTTCACACACGTCGCCTACCCCTCGCCTACCCTTCCGGCGCAGAAGCCGGAAAACCGACCTCAAAGGTTGTCCATCATGTCTCTCGTTCTCGATGCGGCGCAGCTCAGCCGTGTCTTTGGCAAAGGTGAAAATACTTTTACCGCAGTCGACCGGGTGTCGCTTCGTGTTAGCTCCGGCGAGATCCACGCCCTCCTCGGCCCCAACGGCGCGGGCAAAACAACCACCGTGCAGATGTGCTCAACCCTGCTCACTCCCACCGGCGGTAGCCTCAGCGTGAACGGCGTTGACGCCATCGCCCACCCGCAGCGGGCGCGCCGTCACGTGGGTCTCGCTTTGGGCGGGGATAACGGCTTCTACCCGCGCGCCAGCGCACGCGATAATCTGCTGTTCTTCGCCGATATTGCGGGGGTTTCCGGGCGGGCTCGACGGCACGAGGTGGAGCATGCTCTAGCCCGCGTGGAACTCACCGACGCCGCCACGCGGCCCGTTCAAGAGTTCTCCCGCGGCATGAAGCAGCGCCTACACATTGCCCGCGCTACGCTCGGCTCCCCCGCTCTGCTCCTGCTGGATGAGCCAACGAACGGTCTCGACCCCGATATCGCGCTGACGGTGCGTGCCCTGATCCGTTCCCTCGCAGAAGACGGTGCCGCCATTCTGCTAACGAGCCACCTGCTGGGCGAAATTGAGGATCTGGCGCACACCATCACCGTTTTGGGTGCCGGCTCCGTCGCTGTGAGCGGTAGTCTCGAGGATGTTGCCGCACACGCCGGTATTGCCGCCACGACCGTGGTTCAGGTTGGCGCCAACGCAACCGAGGGTCTTGATACGCTGCGCGGATTCCTCGGTCATCAGGCGGCGGTACTTTTTGCCCCGCGCGGTTCCGGCTGGGAGCTGACTCTCTACTGGCACGGCGAGCGCGCCACCTTCGAGGCGGGCGCGGCGCACCGCATCCTGGCGGAGGGGCTTGCCGCCGCACGCATCGGGGCGCGGACCGAGCCGTACACGCGCCCGGCGACTCTGGAAGAGGCATACCTTGCAATGGCGGAGGGGCTCAAGCGATGAACGCACACGGCACGCACGGCAGTGAATCTGTGAAAGAATCCCGGCAGCAGAGCCAGGAGTACGACCTGTGGCAGGAGTGCGCCCGCCAGTTGCGGCTCATGGGCTTTAGCTTGCGGCAGTTTCTGACGGTCCCCTATTTCATTCAGCTGCTCATCAGTACGGTGCTCGGGTCGGTTATTCTTCAGGCTCTTGCGGTGCACGCGGCGGCGCAGAACTCCGCGGGACACTCCGTTGACCCGACCCTGGCGTGGACTCGCGCCGGTATTGTGGGCATGTGGTCGGTCTGTATCGTGTCGGCGGGCATCATTAATTTTGAGCGTTTCCGCGGGACCCTCGTGTACCTGTGTTCGGGGTCGATTTCTCCGGTGCGGGTGCTGGCGG
>NZ_CALJRY010000211.1 GCF_937976295.1 uncultured Rothia sp.
GAGGTTGTTTCGCTGATTGGCCCCAATGGTGCCGGTAAGTCGACTCTGCTGGGTGTGATTGCCGGTGATATTGCGCCCAGTGGCGGTGAGATTCTGTTGGACGGCACCCCTTTGGGTTCGATTCATGCCCGTCAGATGGCGCGTCAGCGTGCGATGCTGCTGCAGAAGTTGAATGTGGCGTTTTCGTATACGGTGCATGAGGTGGTTCAGATGGGCCGTACCCCGTGGAAGGGTACGGAGCGCGCTGAAGAGGATGACGCCGTGGTTGCTTCGATGATGGAGCGTACGTCGGTGACTCATTTGTCGGATCGCGATATTACGACTCTGTCCGGTGGTGAGAGTGGTCGTGCGCATTTGGCGCGTGTGTTTGCTCAGCAGACTCCGCTGATTCTTTTGGATGAGCCGACTGCGGCGTTGGATATTACGCATCAGGAGCAGACGTTGCGGGTGAGCCGTGAGTTGGCTGCTGAGGGTGCTGCGGTGTTGACGGTGCTTCATGACCTGGATGTGGCGGCTGCGTATTCTGACCGTATGGTGTTGTTGCGTGGTGGCGAGGTGGTTGCTTCGGGTGCCCCTGAGCAGGTGTGTTCGGCGGAGTTGTTGTCTGAGGTGTATCAGCATCCGATTGAGGTATTGAGGCATCCGGTGACGAATCGTTTGTTGATTTTGCCGGAGCGTTGATTCTGTCGAAGCGCTGGTTCTGCTGGCGTGCTGATTTTGTGGGGTGTTGGCGACCCCTTCCGCAAACATTTTCTACTTCAAAATATGCCAGTATTCGCATATATTAAATCTCCGTTCTGGAATAGCTGTAACTCTCAGCTCATTACAGGGCGGAGATTATCTTTATCCCCTTCTTCACGGATACACTGAAAGGTAGTGTCCGCAATACTGAACTCTATTCAGTTCAGCATTCCATCCATTCGAGAAAGAGACCCCTGCATGGATCCTCAGCAGAAAACGGCAGCGTCTGCCGTTGCCGGCTACATTCCCGAATATTCTGAAACACCGCATAGCGGATCTTTCGATATTGCCCAGCACGGTTTGAGCAGCGATGATGTTGCTCGCCTGACTGCTGAGGGTAAGGTCAATACCCAGAACAATAAGTCTTCTCGCACGCTGTGGAGCATTATGCGTGCGCACCTGTTCACGGTCTTCAACTTTGTGTTGGGTGCCTGTGGCGCTGTGGTGATTATGTACCAGCGTTGGGCTGATCTGCTCTTCCTGGCGGCTGTTATCGCTAACGTGGTGATTGGTTTTGTGCAGGAGTACAAGGCGAAGCTTGAGCTGGACCGCATCTCCCTACTGGATCGTTCCCCCGCTACTGTGGTGCGTGACGGTAAGAGCGTTGAGGTTCCGATGGAGCAGCTGGTTGAGGGTGACGTTGTCATCCTCAAGCGCGGCGATCAGGTTCCTGCGGATGCTATTGTGCTCACCTCCGATTCTTTGGAGCTGGATGAGTCCCTGCTGACCGGTGAGAACGACCCGATTGCTAAGCGCCCCGGCGATATGGTGCTGTCGGCGTCGAGTGTGCTGGGCGGTACCGGCCGCGTCCTGCTGTCTCATGTGGGCGCGAATTCTCGTGCAAGCAAGATTTCTGATGAGGCGCGCCAGTTCTCGCGTATTCAGTCTGAGCTGCGTGATGCGCTGAACCGTGTAGTCCGCTGGATTACGGTGGGTCTTGCGGTCATTATTCCTGTGGTGTTGTGGGGTCAGATTCAGGCGGCTGGCGGCCTGGAGACCGTGCAGCAGAACAACCTGTGGGAGCAGGTTTCTATTGCTGTGGTGTCCTCGGTTGCTTCGATGATTCCGCAGGGTCTGGCGCTGATGACTACCCTGGCGTTTGCTGCGGCAGCTGTGATGCTGGGTCGTAAGCACAACATCCTGGTGCAGGAACAGCCTGCGGTTGAGGTTCTGGCTCGTGTGGACGTGGTCTGCTTCGATAAGACCGGCACCCTGACTGAGGGCGGCGTGATTTTTGATTCGGTGCGCCCGCTGGACACCGCTGCTGAGGCTGAGGGCCCGGATGCTGAGTCTGATGAGCACACTTCCTGGCGTGCTTCTCTACCTGCCGGTTGGAATGAGGCGCTGGCGTGGTTTGGTCACGATGAGAACGCGAACCCGACCGCTGCGGCTCTGACCGGTGGTTTCCCGGATGCTTCCTCGGCGTCGGTGACCGGTATTGTGCCGTTCTCCTCGGCTCTGCGTTTTAGCGCGATTGAGTTTAAGGATTCGGGTGCGTGGCTTCTGGGTGCTCCGGAGGCGCTTCTCGCCAAGGGTACCGCTGAGCGTGAGCGTGCCGCTGAGCTGGCGGCGCTGGGTCTGCGCACGATGGTTTTGGCGCATGCTTCTGCGGTGGTTCGCAATGAGAAGGGTGAGCCGGCCCAGAAGGTCCCGTCGGATGCTACCCCGGTTCTGTTCGTGATTTTCCGTGAGAATGTGCGTGCGGATGCGCCTCAGATTGTGGAGTATTTCCACCGTCAGGGCGTGACTCTGAAGGTCTTCTCGGGTGATAACCCGTTCACTGTGGCTGCTGCCGCGAAGACTGCGGGCATGGATACTTCTGCGGGCGCAATTGACGCTTCGACTCTGCCTGAGGACGGTCCGGAGCTTGCTGAGGCTGCGGCTACTCACAATATTTTCGGTCGCGTGTCGCCCGAGCAGAAGAAGAACATGGTGATTGCGCTGAAGGAGCGCGGCCATGTGGTGGCGATGACCGGTGACGGCATTAACGATGCTCTGGCGCTCAAGCATGCAAGCTTGGGTATTGCGATGGGTAACGCTGCTCCGGCGACGAAGGCTGTTTCTCGCCTGGTTCTGTTGGACGGTAAGTTCTCGTCTCTGCCGGCTGCGCTGGAGCAGGGCCGTCAGGTCATTACGAACATTGAGATGGTGGCGAACCTGTTCTTGACGAAGACTGGTTTCGCGATTCTGCTGGGTGTTCTGTTCAGCCTCTTTGGTTTGACCTTCCCGTTCTTGCCGCGTCAGTACTCAACTGCGGACTTCCTGATTGTGGGTGCGTCGTCCTTCGCGTTAACCCTGTTGCCGAATTCGCGCCGTTACGTGCCGGGCTTCTTGCGCCGCGTGCTGAATTACACGGTTCCGAACTCGATTATTGTGGTTGCGATGCTGTTGTCGGTAACGTTCGCGGCTCGTGGCATGGGTGTTGAGGATATCCGTCAGATTCAGACGGCCTCGTTCATTACTTTGGTGATGATGGGTCTGTGGAACCTGGCTGCGGTGGCTCGCCCGTTCAACCGTGCACGTATTCTGCTGTTTGGTGCGTTGCTGGCGGTGTTCTTCGCGGCGCTGTTCGTGCCGGTTCTGGTGGAGTACCACCAGTTCGTTACTGTGCTTCCGCACCTGCTGTGGACGGCTCTGGGTGCCGGTGCTCTGGGTGCCGCGCTGATTGAGGTGAATGCGCATCGTAACCGCCGCTGGCAGAAGCGTCATTACCCTGAGCTGGAGGTTGCTCCGCTGAATTTTTTCCCGGCTAAGAAGTAGTTAGTCGGAGGGTAGCTGCTTCGGTAGCGTGTGGGCCCCGTATCCTATGGATGCGGGGCCCTTTTGCGTCTTCGGAATGCGTCTTCGAAAGCGCCCCGTCCGGTGTGTGTCGGTGTGTGTCTGGGCGTGTCGGGGCGTACTGAAGCCCTACTGTGAGGCTCTCGCATGCAGTGCCGAGAGCGTGTTCAGCTATCACTTGAGTGAAACTTTTAACAGCTTCTGATAGCTCCCTGCTCCTACCTTGCTCTTAAACTGGGAAAACCCTTAGAGTTACAGGGAACTATTTTGAGAAGGGAAACCTTCTTCAGGGTTGTTACTGGTTTGGCAGGCAAGACCTGAGTTACTCAACACCGTATGGGACGGCGGCATGTACCTGCCGAGAATCCCCTCTATTTGCTGTACCGAAGCTCCATAGCGGGCACGAGTGTAGTGCTTTCGGTGATCGAGAGACTCGGGTCTTTTGTGTTTTCTGGGGTGTTACCCGCTTCTGGGTTTGCCGGGTCTAGGTTTTCCTCAGCGATCGCAGCCTCCTGTAGCAACGTTTAGTAGACATTGACCGCATATCTAAGGAAGTATCGTGAATAACCGCGAACTTGGCGAGAAGATTCTTGACGGCCTGGGTGGCCCCGAGAACATCGCGCACATTACTCACTGTGCAACCCGCCTTCGTGTCACTCCTGTGTCCAACGATGCAGTGCAGAACAAGAAGATTGAGGGTCTGCCCGGCGTGCTCTCTGTGATTGAGCAGTCCGGCCAGACTCAGGTTGTTCTGGGCGAGCGCGTTGAGGCTGTGTACAACGAGATCAACGCTCTGCCTTCTATGTCCGGCCACGCTGAGGGTGACACCAAGGTTGAGGCTGAGGGTAAGAAGACTAACTGGATCAACAACGTCTTCGACGTTCTGTCTGATTCCTTCCGTCCTCTGCTGTGGGCACTTTTGGGTACCTCGATGATCCTGACCCTCATTGTGTTCCTACAGCAGCTGGGTTTCTTTGGCCAGTACACCGACTTGACCGGTCAGGTCGTGAACGTGGACATCGTCAACGGTGCGCGCCTGTCCGATGAGGCAGCCGCTAAGGCTCTGAACAACCAGTGGATGCAGCAGTTCGCTTTCTGGTACATCCTGAAGGCTGCTTCGCTGTCCGTGCTGAACTTCATGCCCATCATGCTGGGTGCTACCGCTGCTAAGCGTCTGGGCGCGAACATGTGGGTTGGTGCGGCTATCCCCGCTGCGCTGATGACCAGCACCTTCACCGCTCTGACTGATTTGGCTGACCAGAGCACCAAGATCCTGAACGTTCCGTTCTTCGGTCTGGATCTGCCGCTGTACGCATTCAGCTACACCGGTCAGGTCTTCCCCCCGCTGCTGGCTGCTGCTCTGCTGGCTCCGCTTGAGCGCTTCCTGAAGAAGGTTATTCCTTCGATGCTTCAGATGGTGTTCGTGCCGATGATTTCGGTCATCATCCTGGTTCCGCTGACCGCTTTCCTGGTGGGCCCCATCGGTATCGGTGTGGCTATGGCTATCTCTGACTTCCTGAAGATGGTTAACGACCAGGCTCCGGCTCTGGTTGGTGCTCTGATTGCTGGCCTGTACCTGTTCATGGTTCCGCTGGGTCTGCACTGGCCGCTGAACGCTGTCATGATTAACAACCTGCAGACCATGGGTAC
>NZ_CALJRY010000212.1 GCF_937976295.1 uncultured Rothia sp.
ACACAACTGGATACACTCAGCTTAATGACGCGCTTAGATTCTATCTATGCGCTAATCGCTGTTCTGTATCTGCCAAGAAAGAGGACACTCCATGGCTACCATCATGAGCGTGAACGTATGCGATTCCAAGTACAACGCTGACCCCACCGGCGTACGAGACTCTACTAGCGCTATCCAGAAGGCTATCGATGACGTTGCTGCACAGGGCGGCGGCTCCGTGGAGATTCCCGGCGGCATGTACCGCGTCTCCTACCCCTTCATCGAAATGAAGCACCGCGTCGAGATTTTCGGCCACGGTCAGGCAACCCGAATCGTCGCTTTCACCGACAAGAGCATCCCGTCGTCTAAGAACGGTAGCTACGAATGCACCGGCGTTTTCCACACCGGTAGCTACACCACCCCCATGAGCGGTGGCACCAACCAGAACAAGCCCATGCGTATGGGCGTGCGTGACCTGTTCATCCGCACCAACAAGTACAACCTGCCGCTGGATTCTAAGAGCAACCAGATTTTCCTGGAGAAGCACACCCAGCCCGTTGACAACGTTGCAGGCGTCATCTTCCACACCCGCATTGCGGACGCTAACCCCGGCGAGCCGGACGCAGTGCCCACCCTGTCCAACATCGAAATCTGGGACACCGCTATCGGCGTTGCAATCCTGGGCCTGGACGACCAGGGCATGAAGATTGACAAGATCCGCATCCGCCAGACCCTGCGTCAGGGCCTGCTGGTTGGTAAGCCTGTCGGCCACCCGCTGCGTGCCCGTGAGGGTGACACCCCCGGCGCGGCAGATAACAAGTTCTCCATGATTGACGTCTCTGACGCAAACATGAGCTACGGCACCTACGCGGGTATTGAGATTTACACTTCTCAGTCCAAGTTTGAGGCGTCCACCAG
The DNA here is from genome assembly GCF_937976295.1 of uncultured Rothia sp. Lineage (GTDB taxonomy): Bacteria > Actinomycetota > Actinomycetes > Actinomycetales > Micrococcaceae > Rothia. Next base: position 898 of record NZ_CALJRY010000212.1, read on the forward strand.
CTGGTTCAACAAGCGCAACCAGGGTAAGAACGCCCTGTACGAGGTGAAGACCCGCCACGTAGGTGCGGGCTGGTTCATTCAGGGCACCCGCAACATGTTCATTGGCTGCACCGCCCAGGAGAACGCCGGTCACGGCTGGCTCGTGGAGTGGGGTAACAACCAGTTCATTGGCTGCCTGGGTGAGTCTTCGAGCTTCCAGGATGCTGTTACTGGCGCTGCTCGAGGTGACGAGGCGGCGAACTGGTACATTGGCCGTAACGCACGCGGTAGCCGTTTTGTGGCTCCTCGTTCGCACAACCCTTACAGCTGGGCGAAGGCTTCCCTGTACGGTTTCTACATTGAGAACAACATTCGCGATATGCACATTACGACTGCGTCCGCGAAGGATGACCGTATTGGTGAGAACAACATGGTCGGCCGCCGCGTTCACGTGACCGGCGCTATGGGCGATAACGTGCTCATTGAGGTGGATCATATTCGCCACGCGACTTTCGCGCCGAAGCAGCTGGAGAAGCGCGGCAACGGCGTGTTCATGGGCTAACCCTC
>NZ_CALJRY010000213.1 GCF_937976295.1 uncultured Rothia sp.
ATGAAGAAACCTTCATTCATTGTCTCAACGATTCTTTATATAACCTAGTCAGACTCGTATTACGGAACATTACGCGTCAATAGAAAGCACCCGGCCACAGAAAAAGGGAGCCGCACCGCCGCAGATAAACTGCAATGGTACGGCTCCCTCGATAGAACCTGATCGGTAAAACCTGCTGAGGTAGCACCTACAGCGGTAGAACCTTATGAGCCCTAGATTTCAGGGCTTTCCTTCAACACACCCGTGCTGTAACGGTACACGAACGCCGCCATAGCGTCGCGGTGCACCGGCTCCACGGGGCGGAACGAACCATCGGGCCAGCCGGTGGTCACGCCCTGCTCAGCCAGCCACGAAATCTCGCGGTAGAACTGCTTGTCGGTCGGAACGTCCGTGAAACGAGCCTGCGCGGGGGCAGTGTACTCGGGCGAACCCGCGTAACGGTAGAAGAACGCAGCCATCGCGTCACGGTTCACCGAACCCTCCGGACGGTACGTACCATCGGGCCAGCCGGTCGTGATGCCCTGAGCCTTCATCCACTCAATCTCCTTGTAGTAGGGGTGGTTGAGCGGAACATCCGAGAAGCTCGGGGTGGACGGTGCGGTGTACTGCGGCGAGCCGCTCATGCGGTAGAAGTACGCAGCCATGGTGCCGCGGTCCATGTTGTTCAGCGGGCGGAAGGTGCCGTCCGGGTAGCCGCGGTCAATCTGACGGGCAGCAATCCACGTGATTTCACGGTAGAACTGGTTATCCTCAGGAACGTCGGTGAAGCGTGCGTCGTGGATGGTGCGAGCCACCTTCACGACCTGCGCACGGTCGCCAGCGGCAACACCGTTAGCGGTCTTACGGCCGCTCAGGTCACCGGTCGCGTTGTGCATGTGCAGGAACAGAGCCTGACGCTCCTTGTTGTTGTTCTTGCGGTGAACGGTCAGCTGGCCGCCGTCACGGTCCACGAACAGGCCGGGCACGCCCGACTCCTCACCGGTGAACCAAACACCGGGGTTGAAGGGGGAGTACTCGATAGCCGAGGTGGTGTCCACGTAGGGGTTGCCATCGTTGTGCCAGGTGTCGGTCTGCACCGTGTACTTGATGGTCTGAGCCTTCTCAGCGGTCAGGCCCAGGTCCTTCAGCGGCACGCCTAGAATCATGGTGTTGGTGTCCATGATGTTGGTGTCGGTGTCACCCCAGGCGCTGTTCAGCGGGTAGCGAGCCACCACGGTGGATGCGTTACCGGAGATGGACCAGACCTTCACCAGCGGGTAGTCCAGACCCTTCTCGCGGGTCACCTCCAGAACGTAATCTGCGGTGGAGTCACCGGTGGTATCAATCTGCACCTGAACCTGACGGCCCCAGTGCATGCTATCCCAGGTGCTCCAGGTCGAAATACCGAAGAACAGAGAACCATCGTTCGGGTTCTTACCGGCAGCCTTCAACGCCGGAGCGTCCGAGGCGGCACCCACATACTGCAGGTCAACAGACTGGTTCGACGGTAGCTTCAGCTGACCGGTCGGAATACGGTCACTGACCGCACCCAGCTCAAACGCACCCAGCAGCGAACGGTAACCGCCCTGGTTCAGGGT
>NZ_CALJRY010000214.1 GCF_937976295.1 uncultured Rothia sp.
TGCAAGTAAATACAGAATTATGACAACACAGAAATATAAAGATTTGATAAACCTCTAGCGATTGACAAGGAGAGATGAAAGCCAGCTGAAAATACCTCCTGAAATGGCTTGAAGCCCCCTCTTTGACCACCGTACTATAGAGGGCGTGAGGTCACTTCCGGACCTTGCACGGGGCCACTTCCGGAGCCCCAGACGTAAAGTCACCGCACATTACAGCACCGATAAACCGCATAGAGATCCAAAGGAGGATCCAGTGTCCGCAACGATGAACCGTCGCACGGCATTCCGTGCGCTTGGCGTAGGCACCGCGACCATCGCTCTCGGCTGTGCAGCTGCACCCGCAGCACAGGCACAGCAGATGGCGCATCCGCAGAAGGCAATGACTGCCGACCAGCAGCTCAAGCTGATTCTGCGCCGCCTGGAGCAGGTACCTGCCCGTTTGAAGTATGCGAAGCCTGGATCCTCCAACCGCGTTAATAGCGGCATTGAGAGCGCACTGGGCAACCTGACCACCGTCCAGGGCACTGACGCAGGCCGTCAGATTGCAAGCGCTAAGGCCGCCGTCCACAAGTCTGATGGACGCGCCCACGCAGCGCTCTCCCCCGTTGGTGTTATCGCCTGCGTTGTCAGTATTGCAAAGTTTGTCATCCAGCTGGGTATCGCCATTTACAAGCTTATTAAGGCACTCGTGAACGCCTTCAAGCAGTGGCAGACCTTCAAGAACATCGTGAAGGCCGTCATTTCTGGTGAAGTCCGCAAGAAGCTGGGTACCGAAACTGAAACCGTACTCAAGGCCATTTTGGGCATTGAAGACGTCCTCAAAAAGTGTGCATAGTCTACACACCGTACGGCTATGCGCTTGTTTAGAGAGCTAATCTTGGTGTTTCTTTAGCTTTCTAGACCCCGTTAAAGGGATGCGCCGCACGTGGAGTCACTGCATGGGCTCGCTGCGCGTCCGGGTAGCCGGAGGGTATGTCCTCGAGTGTCTTCGGCACCTACCCAGCCCACCCCGCATGACCTCATGGTGCGGGGTGGGTTTCTTTAACCGCTCTTTCGGCCGCTCTTTTCGGGCGAGCGCTTCTCGAGCTTGTCCCCTCCCCCGCCTCCTTATATATAGACAAAAATCGACCCCGCACCGGCTAACGGTACGGGGTCGATTTCTATGTTCTACGTACTCGACGTAAGGATTACTCGCCGCGGGAGACGTTGATCATCTCGTCGCGGTCCACAACCTTCACGCGGGCGCGAGGCTCACCGGCAGCGTCCTTGGATGCTGCGCCCAGTGCCTTCTCGTGATCGTCCAGGCGGTGCCAGCCTTCCCAGGTGGTGTACTTGATGCCCTTGGAGTCCAGGTAGGCGCTGAATGCCTCTGCGTCCGGCTCGGTTGCGGTGTAGAGGTTCTCGCGGTCCTCGAGCAGGTGGGTGATGGTCTCGAGTGCGTCAGACTTGGTGGAGCCGATCAGACCGACGGGGCCGCGCTTGATCCAACCGGATGCGTACAGGCCGGGAACGACCTCGCCGTTCTCGTCCACGACGCGACCCTCAACATTGGTGATGACGCCGCGCTTGTCGTCGTAACCGATTTCGGGCAGTTCGGAACCGAAGTAGCCGATTGCACGGTAGACAGCCTGTACGGGGTAGTCCACGTACTCGCCGGTGCCGATGATGCCGCCGTTGCCGTCGAGCTTGTTGCGCTCCATGCGCAGGCCAACGACCTTGCCGTCTTCGCCGAGGATCTCGTGCGGGGACTGCAGGAAGTGCAGATGCAGGCGGCGGGATGCGGTCTGCTCGTTATTCTTCTGGTCTTCCAGCCAGCCGCGCAGGGTCTTCATCATGACCTTGGTCTGGGCGTTCTTCTCCATTGCTTCCTCGGAAGCGGCGTCGAACTGGAAGTCCTCTTCGTACAGGACGATGTCCACGTCGCGGGAGTGTGCGAGTTCGCGCAGCTCGAGCGGGGTGAACTTCATCTGTGCGGGGCCGCGGCGACCGAAGACGTGCACGTCGGTCACGGGGGAAGCCTTCAGACCCTGGTAGACGTTGTCGGGGATTTCGGTGACGAGCAGGTCGTCAGCGTGCTTGGAGAGGATGCGGGAGACGTCCAGGGCGACGTTGCCGTTACCGAGCACTGCAACCTGCTCAGCTTCGAGCGGCCAGGTGCGGGGGTAGTCGGGGTGGCCGTCGTACCAGGAGACGAAGTCTGCTGCGCCGTAGGAGCCGTCCAGGTCGATGCCTTCAATGTTCAGGGGTGCATCAAAAATCGCGCCGGTTGCGAAAATGATGGCGTCGTAGTGTTCGCGCAGGTCAGCGAGGGTCAGGTCCTTGCCGTATTCGACGTTGCCGAAGAAACGGATGTCACCGCGGTCCAGGACCTTGTGCAGTGCGGTGATGATGCCCTTGATGCGGGGGTGATCCGGTGCCACACCGTAGCGGATCAGACCGAAGGGGGCGGGGTAGCGGTCGAAGATGTCGATGGCGACCTCGACGGCGCCGGTGCGGACCTCTTCAGACTTGGTGAGGATGTCGGCGGTGTAAATACCGGCGGGACCTGCACCAATAACGGCGACGCGCAGGGGGCGTGCTGCTTCAGACACGAAAATCTTCCTTTCGAAGTTCACCGTCCGGCGCCCGGTGCGGCGCGAACAGGCGGTGAGCTTAGTGTTCACTTCCTGCCTATTTTACCGGGGATTGACGGGTGTTCGGGGGCTTATATGTCTTCGCCCACTAAATAGGACAATTTTCTGTCACCTAATCCGGCTGGGGTTACCTCATTCGGGAGCGGTGGCGCATCCAGCTCGGGGAGCCTCCACACGCGGCGGGCATAAAAACTGCCCCACCCTCCGAGGTGCAGGAGGGCGGGGCAGGGTGTGGAACACGCATCTGCGTGGGTCTTTGTCACCTCAACCGCAGACTAAAAGCTCCCGGCACGGCGAGAAAAACTCACCGCGCCGGGGGCTATAAAGCTTTCGCATGCAACCCGAAACGAAGCCTAGGAAGCGGGTACCGCCTCAAAGGTTACGACCAGCTCGTCGCGCTCACCGAAGCGGACCAGGTGGCGGTCCAGCACATCCGCCACGCGGGCAGCCTGCTCGTCGTTTTCGGCGCGCACCTCCATAATGAGGGCGCCTTCGGTTTCGCGCAGGTCGCCGTAGCCGCGGAAAATGCCGTCGCGGTTGAAGGTGAGGCGGATGCCGTCGGGCAGTTCTGCGGTGCCGAGCTTGCGGCCCATGTGAGAGCCGAGCTGCTTGATGTATCGGGCGGGTCGGTCGGTTGCTACGATGGCGCGCTGGCGTACCGGCAGGGATTCTGCGGCGGGGTA
>NZ_CALJRY010000215.1 GCF_937976295.1 uncultured Rothia sp.
TCCCAAGCGCGAACTGAGGAGCCGAGCCTAGTGGCCCGCCTCCTGCCAGGACTTGCCCCAGCCGACCTGCACATCCAGAGGAACACGCAGGGAGGCGGCACCGCTCATCTCCTCGACCAGTACGCGTTCGGCGGCTTCACGCTCACCGGCGGCGACTTCGAGGATGATTTCGTCGTGCACCTGCAGCAGCATGCGGGTTTTGAGGCCCTCTTCGCGTAGGCGGCGGTGAATGTTAATCATGGCGATCTTGATGATGTCCGCGGCGGTGCCCTGAATCGGGGCGTTGAGGGCGGCGCGTTCGGCGGCTTCTCGGCGTACACGGTTGGGCGAGTCCAGGTCGGGTAGCACGCGGCGGCGGCCGAAAATGGTTTCGGTGTAGCCGTCCTGGTGTGCCTGCTTGAGCACACCGCGCAGGAATCGTCCTACGCGACCGAAGCGCTTGAAGTAGTTGGTGCGCAGTTCGCCTGCTTCGTCGGAGCTGATGTTCAGCTGCTTGGCGAGGCCGAAGCGGGACAGGCCGTATGCCAGGCCGTAGGACATTGCCTTCACCTTGGAGCGCTGCTCGGGGGTGACGTCTTCGGGGGCTACGCCGAAGACTTCGGAGCCGACGTAACGGTGCAGGTCCTCCCCCGCTTCGTAGGCTGCGATGAGCTTCTCGTCGGCGGCGAGGTGCACCATGATGCGCATTTCGATCTGCGAGTAGTCGGCGGTGAGCAGACCCTCGTACTCGACGCCGTCGACGGGTGCGGGCGCGACGATGAAGGCGCCACGGATGCGGCGGCCTTCTTCGGTGCGGATCGGGATGTTCTGCAGGTTCGGCGCGGTTGAGGAGAGTCGGCCGGTGGAGGCGGCACCCTGCTGGAAGGTGGTGTGCACGCGTCCGTCGTCGGCGGCTGCTTTCTGTAGGCCTTCGACGGTCTGTACGAGTTTGATGTTGTCGCGGTAGGCGGCGAGCGCACCGAGGAATGCGGCACCGTCGGACTCCGGGGAGATTTTGGAGAGCAGTTCGGTGACGGATTCGGCGTCGGTGGAGTAGCCGGACTTGATTTTGCGGGTGTGCGGCAGGGCGAGCTTGTCGAAGAGCACGGTCTGCAGCTGTTTGACGGAGGCGAGGTTGAGGGGTTCTTCGCCGTCGTCGGTTTCGACGGTGTCGCCGATGATGGCGCGTGCGGCGTCCTGTGCCTGGGCGGCGCGTGCGGAGAAGGTATCGTGCAGTTCGGCTAGGAGCGCGTCGGAGACGGCGATGCCTGCCTGTTCCATGTCTGCGAGGACGTAGAGCAGCGGCAGTTCGATTTCTTCGTAGATCTTCAGCTGGCCGTGTTCTTCCATTTCGAAGTGCAGCAGGCGTGCGAGTTCGTGGATGATGCGGCTGATTTGCGTGAAGTAGCGCAGGTTTTCGACGGGTTCGGCTTCGCCGGGCATGCTGAAGAGGGAGGGTTCTGCCTCTTCTTCTTCGGGCTGGAAGACGAGCTGCGCGTAGGGGTCCTTGGGGATCCAGAGGTAGCGTTCGGCGAGGTCTTCCATGCGTTCGGAGAAGAGCTTGCGGGTTGCGGTGGGGATGAAGCCGCACATGTAGGAGGACAGTGCGGGGTCTTCGACTGCGCCGGCGAGTTCGTAGCCGTGGGCGCGCAGGAGTTTGCGCTGGTTTTTGAGGTCCATGACGATTTTGCGGGCTACTTCGTCGGAGAGCCAGGCGGCGAGGGCGGCGTCGAGTTCCGGGTCGATGGTGCGGGTGTCGATCCAGAGGCTGTTGCTCTTGCTGGTGAGGAGCACGCCGAGCAGTTCGGGGTTTTCTTCGGCGGCGCGGATTTTGGTTTTGGTGACCTTGACGGCGGGTGCGTCGCCGATGGCGGGGCGTGCTACGGGCAGGTTGGTGACCGGGTAGAGGGTCACGGCGCCTTCGAGGCGTTCGGGTACGGCGATGGGCGCGCCCTGGTCGTCGGTGCCGTAGTTTTCTTCGGCTGCGGCGGCGCAGAAGGCGCGGAATGCTGCTGCGTCTGCGTTTTTGGTGGGTGCGCTGGTGCTGATGGGTGCGTAGACGGGGCCGGTGGGTGCCTTCTTGGTGGCGCCCTCCTCCCCTGCTTCTGCGGCGGAAGCTGTGGAGCCTGCGGAACCTGCGGCGCGCACGATGGGGCCGAGGGTGTCGGCGGCACGCTTGCGGATGGTGCGGAACTCTACTTCGTCGAAGAAGGCGTTGAGTGCATCCAGGTCGGGGGTGAATGCGGTGTCTTCGAGGGTGATGTTCAGGTCAAGGTCGTTGACGAGCTGGTTGAGGCGGCGGTTGCGCACTACGTTGTCGATGTTTTCGCGTAGTGCTTCGCCCTTCTTGCCGCCGATTTTGTCGCTGTTTTCGATGACGGCGTCGAGGGAGCCGTATTCGCCGAGCCATTTGGCGGCAAAGCCGGGGCCGACGCCGGGTACGCCGGGCAGGTTGTCCGCCTGCTCGCCGGTGAGGGCGGCGAGGTCGGGGTACATGTGCGGGGGCACTTTGGTTTTCTTTTCAACGGCGGCGGGGTCCATGCGCTGAATACCCTTGGAGGGGCCGGTGGTGACCGGGTAGAGCAGGGTGACCTCGTCGGTGACGAGCTGGAAGATGTCGCGGTCGCCGGAGAGGATGAGGACCTTGTAGCCGGCTTCGGTGCCGCGGCGGGTGAGGGTTGCGACGATGTCGTCGGCTTCGTAGTTTTCGTAGGTGAGCGCGGGGATGTTGAGCGCGCCGAGCATCTTTTTGATGAGGTCGATTTGGCCGTTGAAGGCTTCGGGGATGGCGTTGCGGCCGCCCTTGTATTCGCCGTATTCGGCGGTGCGGAAGGTGCCGCCGGGCAGGTCGAAGGCTACGGCGATGTGGCTGGGCTGGTTGTCTTTGATGATGTTCAGCAGGGTGGAGAGGAAGGCGTGGACGGCTTCGGTGTGCTGGCCGTCGCTGCGCACGAAGATGTGCTGTCCGGTCTTTTCGGCCATGGTGTAGATGCCGAAGAAGGAGCGTAGGGCGAGGGAGTGTCCGTCAATGAGCAGGAGGGTTTTGTTCTCTGTAGTCACCCCTCTAGTGTATCGAGTCTGAGTTTTCTTGGTGGCTGGCTTCGTGACGGGTGGTTTCGTATGGTTGCCGGTCTGCCCTGCGGGAGGCGCCGGTGCCGTTTTGGGTGCCGGGACTGTGCCGTTTTGGGTGCCAGCGCTGTGCCATATAGCGGAATAACGGGGTGTTTGGAAAGAGTTTTACCTCATATATAGGTGCTGGTGGGGTGTGTTTGGTGAGTTTTCTTCCCGAAAATTGTGCCCCAACCCACTGTGTGAGGTGGATAATAATACAGTTTCCGGATAATATATAACCTTACTATCGCCTCCAGCGTAGGAAACCCCCACACCCCGTGTATTCATAGGCAGAACTCTACCCAGAATTCACTGGCAGAATTCACCGACAGGATTCACCGGACCGTGAGGGCACCTCCCGCGCTCCAACACACAACGAACCCTCATTTAGGAACCCATGAAGGCACTCAAAAAACTTCCCCTCCTCGCGTGGATTATCATCGCGATTGCATCGGGTGTGCTCATCGGCATGCTGACCCCCGGAATGATTAGCGGCATCAATGACGCCACCGGCGCTGCCATCCCCACCGACTTCATTGTGCAGCTCTTCGTCTCCTTCTCCACCGTATTCAGCGCCTTCCTGAGCTTCGCAATTCCGCTGATTATTATCGGCTTCATCGTGCCCGGCATCGGTTCCCTCGCGCAGGGTGCGGGCAAGATGCTCGGCATCACTGTGGGCCTGGCGTACCTCTCCAGCATCTTTGCTGGCTTCCTGGCACTGACCTGCGCACTGCTGCTCTACCCCATCATTCTGCAGGGTCAGCAGCTGGCGTCCTTCGATAACCCGGAGAACGCACTGTCCACCGGTTACGTATCCTTCGAACTGACCCCGATTATGGGTGTGCTCAGCGCGCTGATTCTCTCCTTCATCCTGGGTCTGGGCATTACCGCCCTGAAGACCCGCGCAATGCTGAACCTCTTCGAGGACTTCCAGGTCATCGTTGAGAAGATGCTCAGCTACGTGATTATCCCCCTGCTGCCCGTACACATTGTGGGCGTGTTCGCGAACATGACCCTCGCCGGTCAGGTCGCAAAGATTCTCTCCGTCTTTGGTCTGGTCTTCGTCATGGTGATTATCCTGCACTGGGTCACCCTGGCCCTGCAGTACTCGGTGGCTGGCGCGGTTTCCCGCCGTAACCCCATCCAGATGCTCAAGACCATGATGCCCGCATACTTCACCGCAATCGGTACCCAGTCTTCGGCTGCAACCATCCCGGTGACCGTGCGTTCGGCGAAGAAGGCTGGCATCTCCTCCCGCGTGGTGGACTTCGCCATCCCGCTGTGCGCGACCATTCACCTCTCTGGCTCCATGATTACCCTTACCTCCTGCGCGGTGGCGGTGCTGTACATGACCGGCAAGAGCCCCGACTTCGGTTCTCTCATCCCCATGATTCTGGTGCTCGGTGTGATGATGGTGGCTGCTCCCGGCGTTCCCGGCGGTGCCGTGATGACCGCAATCGGTCTGCTGCAGTCCATGCTCGGCTTTGACGAATCCATGATTGCCCTGATGATCGCCCTGTACCTGGCTCAGGACTCCTTCGGCACCGCAACCAACGTGACCGGTGACGCGACCATCGCAGCCCTGACCGAGCGCATCTCCAAGGCAATCGGAGCGAACCCCGATAAGGAAATCCGCGACGAGGACATCGAAAAGGCAGAAGCTATTTCCGCCTAATCCTCATCCGCTTACATAGCGTTTTTCAGCCCCGTCTCCTGGGTTCAGGAGGCGGGGTTGATGCGTACCCGCAGACTCCCCCGCAGGTCAAAGGCACCCTAACCGAGGAGTACACTGGAAGTCATGACTGAAAACAACACACAGCACGCACCCGTCCGCGCGGCAGCACCCACCACCCTCAGCGCAGAAGAAATCAAGGCGCAGCTGACCGAAAGCGGAATCCCCGAACACCTGCACCCCTACTTCCCCCGCGGCCTGGGCGAGCTCATCCCCGCCATGGGCATTAAGTTCCAGGAACTCACCGCAGAACGCACCGTCGCGACCATGCCCGTTGCCGGTAACACCCAGCCCATCGGCCTGCTGCACGGCGGCGCCAACGTGGTTCTTGCCGAAACCCTCGGCTCCCTCTCCGCGGGCGTGCACGGCGGCGAAGACCTCGTAGCAGTCGGCGTGGACATCAATGCAACCCACGTGCGCCCGGCAGTCTCCGGTCTGGTCACCGCAACCTGCACCGCCGTCAAGCTCGGACGCACCCTGTGCATCCACTCCATCGACATTGTGGATGAGCGCGGCCGCACCACCTGCACGGCGCGTATCACCAACATGCTGATCCCCCGCCCCGCTGCATAAACTCCCGCCGCATAATCTCCCGCAGCATAAGGCCCTGCAATCTCAGCAAGTAGCCTAAAATCGTAGAAGCACGGGGCACACAGCGCCCCACCAACACCCCACCAGAAGGTACGACAAGAAGGAGCACCATGGCCCGCGAGCGCACCCCCTATTTCAAGCGTTACCCGAAGATTGTGCGCGCCAAGCGCATTGTCCTGCCCATCGCAATTGGTGTGATGCTGGTGTGCCTGGTGACCGCCATCAATAACCCCGGCAGCTTCTGGTGGCTGGGCGTCATGCTCGGTACTGGCGGCATGCTCTGGGCGGGTTCTCCCACGGACCGCCCGATTAGCGGCCCGAACAATGACGAAGACGATTTCAACCGCTACATGCGCTAAGCCCACCTGACGCTGTAGCTCTTGCGGCATCCGGGTTGCCTGCAACACTGGCATAGAAACGCGCACTGCATAGAAACGCACACCGGCACAGAAACGCTCCGGTAGCCCCTGCTACCCCGGCAGGGTGCGAGCTTCAGATATTAAACATTAACGCCCCGTCCCTCAGCTTCATTGTGAGGGACGGGGCGTTAGTGCGTCATGAAAAGGTGCCGGTCAGATGCTGACCAACTGAAGGTGCGTACGGGCGAATCCTAGTCTTCGCCGTAGCGTGCGTTCGTACCTGTACCGTTTGTACTGTGTACGTCTCGGATTTAGGAGAGCTGCTTGATGATGGTGTCGGAGACTTCACGCATGGACAGGCGGCGGTCCATGGAGGTCTTCTGAATCCAGCGGAATGCTTCCGGCTCGGTCAGGTTCATCTTGGTGATGAGTAGCGACTTTGCGCGGTCAACCAGCTTGCGGGTCTCGAACTGGTCGCGGATGGTGCCAACTTCCTTCTCGAGAGCGCGAATCTGCTCGTAGCGGCTGATTGCCACCTCGATTGCGGGGACCAGGTCGTTCGGGGAGAAGGGCTTGACGACGTACGCCATAGCGCCTGCCTCAACGGCACGGTCAACAAGTTCCTTCTGGCTGAATGCGGTCAGCAGAACGACGGGAGCGATCTGTTCCTTCGCGATTTCTTCAGCTGCGGTGATGCCGTCCATGATCGGCATCTTCACGTCCATGAGGACGAGGTCGGGGCGGTGCTTCTGTGCTAGCTCGACGGCGGTCTTACCGTTATCGGTTTCGGCAACAACATCGAAACCCTGGTCCTTCAGAATTTCGACGATGTCGAGGCGAATCAGTGCCTCGTCTTCTGCTACGACGACGGTGCGGGCCGGGCCCTGCTCCTCCGCCTGATCCTGAGTGGTCAGCTCTGACATAACTCTTCTCCTTTATCAATTTTCAGTCAGTTAAAAGTTTACAGGAGGGAATAAATGTTCATCTACTTTCGCGCCTTGTCCCCCGCGTGTTATATGCGTCCTATGTGCATGTAGGGAGAGTTTTCTTTTGTCATTTTGGGACCCACCCAACAGATTTTGCATCTTAATGCACATTTTTGTTCTATACTGCTCATAACCACAAAGAAAAACCGCACGTTATAGACCTCACGCGGCGAAGTTCACAGCCAAAACATAGACCCGAAAATGACTCTGACATGCACTGACACACCATCGGGCCAGACACAAACGTAATAAACAAAATATTTATACCGAAACTCCATCACCTGCCAAAGAAGGCCGATACACTGAAATAGATATTCTCCTCGACTTCTCCGGCACTCGCATTTGACCGACCATACTCGATACCCGGAGGGGATTCATGTCAATCACCCGTCAAGCACGCACCCTGTACTCAGACTTCGTCGAGTACAAGGAACTCGACCGCGAACCGCTGACTTCCATTCACCCCGGAATTCTCGTCGCCTTCGACTCCACCGCGCTTGCAAGCCTCTACAACTACCCAACCCACATTAGCGACGAAATCCTGCGCGCCTACTCGCAGCTACGCGGACACGCCTTCCTCCCCCACCAGGCACTCAAAGAATTCTGGGCAGCACTCGACGGCGCCTCCCCCGTACCCGCCGCCGCAGACCGCGTCCGCTCAGCGCTCGCGTCCTTCAAAGAAACCCTTCCCGAAGAACGCAACTCCCCCTGGAGCGCGCTGCGTTCAGTCACGCACCAGCTGGACCACTCCATCGCGCAGATCATAAAGATTCTCGAACCCACCACCGACACCGGATCCATCAACGTGGCACGCCGCGAAGACGACACGATCCTGCCGCGACTGAACCGTATCTTCACCGGACATGTAGGTGCCGCCCCCAGCCCCGAACGCCACGAACAGCTGTGCCGCGAAGCCCTCGAACAGGGCCACCCGCTGCTCGCTAACGCCAGCTTTGACGCCGACTTCGCGCTCTGGAACCAGTGCGTTACCGAGGCAACCACCCGCGTGAAGGGTACCGACTGCGTATTCGTCACCGGCGGTGTGCGTGACACCTGGCTGCGCAACGGCCCGCAGGTACGTGCCGCATCGGGTGGCGAACCCGTGCGTCAGCTGGCGAACCGTCAGCTGCTGCGTGAATACGCGCAGGCAACCGGAGGTGGCGTGTTCCGCATCTACACCGTTGAGGAGATTCTGCGGCTCGCCTCCAACCAGTACGGCGTGACCGTTAGCGACGCCACCTACAGCGCGATTCGCGCGGAACAGCCCGTCGCCGTTTAGCAAGCTACCAGTCGAGGAAGCTAACACCACACCACACTGACCACAATTAACCAGGGTTAACAGCGAGAAGCCACATGTGTTCTAAACACATGTGGCTTCTCAGTATCTACAGGACAGTATTAATTTAGCTTTACATCAAAACACAAAATATCAGACTTAGACGTATCAAAAATGAGATTTTGCGATGATTTAATTTTCCTTAGGCAGATATTTCTATTTATCCAACTTCCACCATACATGAAATGCAGCGGACATTCGTTTCTTGATTTGCATAATTCTTGCGTCGTACTTCGATTCTTCACGCCTAGATGCCTCATCCCTATTTTTATATTCAATCCTGAGTTGCTTAACCATATCCACAACAGAATTATAAAAATTAAGTTCTTCCACATTATCAAAATCTACATCAGGAACAGGTACAGATGATATTACATCTGCGCCACGCGAATAATATCCTCCCCTAAACGAACTTCCACGTTTCCTGATATACATCTCAATTTCAGGCTGATCCAATAGACCGAGAACAAAATCAAGGTTAACGCCATTATTTTTTGGATACAATGCGACTTCGCCCGCTGTTCCTCCAGACTGATACGCACACCCTTTCAAATCAATACAATATTTATCACCCTTCTGATTTGTCGAATATATAATTTTTGGCTTCATAGTCGCATATCCGAATGCTTGACCTCGACCAAAAGCATAAAAAGCCTTGGAATACTCCATTTGTTTCTGAGCACCCTTATCACGCTTCAAAAGTCGCGCTTTTGCATCCAAGAGATATTTATAAGTCAACGGATACACATGTTCCATCTTTTCTTCTGGAACAATTTGCATTCTTCCATCTAGCATTTCATAAGGAAATAAGATCAACGCATCAGGTTCAAGCTCATAATACGAGGAGACCCTACGAGAATCATCCAAATAAGGCACCAACAGAGAATCCTCTATTAGGTAATCTTTAGCATTTTCTTCACCCCTAATCTTGGCTTTAAACTGAACTTTATCTCCAACTTTTCTCCATGAACTAATAATAAAAACATCATTTGCAGATGTTTGCAACCCATTTCGGACATCAAGCAAATCCCCCAAGGGAAGAGAACGCCTACGAATTGCGCGAATGGTTTCTGCTTGCTCTTTACTATCAGGCAATACCCAAGGTTCTTCAGGTTTGTCTCTAGGAATCCATTCATCAATGAGAAGCTGTGTTCGGAGATGAGATGATAAGTAGGAAAATTCAATATCCTTAGGCTCAAAATACTCAAATGTTTTTTGCTCCGATACCCCCTTTTTTCCGATAAGTCCACAAACATAAATAGACTTATCTTCAAAAACAGGATAGTGCGTAAAATTAGCCATTAAATTGAGATGAGAATTATTAATTATAAATTTTCGCAGCTTAGCCCCGCTAACGTTTGTTATCCATTTATTTGGAACAACAAAACCGAAAATACCCCCATCTACAAGTTGATTGATTGCGCGCTCGATAAAAACAAAGTATTTATCCCATTGTTTGAATGGTGTCACAAATTCAACTTTTGCATTTTTAAACTCTGCTCCTGTTAGGTGGCGCATCTCCTCCGTTCCCATGTAAGGCGGATTACCGACCACTAAGTCAAAATCCTTAAGATTATTCTCATCTAAATCCAAAGCATAGCTAGGGAAAGAAATAGTACTTAAATCATGGCTGGAAGGTGTCATAATACTGTTTCCATGTACTAAATTACTATTTAGATTGGGTAGAATCTTATTCTTTCTTGGTAATGAGTTCTGTGTCTCACCCTCAAGAAGTGAAATAATTAGGGCGAACCTTGTCGACTCAATTGCATTATAGTCAATATCAACACCATACAAGCATTTTTCTGCAATCTCAACTTTTCTATCAAATTTGAGAGAATAATTATTCTTTCCGAGAAAGTTCAAATTTTCATATGCATTATCATTAATAGATTTCTGAATTTCACGTCCGATAAGTTCTCGTAATACAGCAAGCAAAAACCTACCCGATCCGACCGCAAAATCCCAAACTTTTGGGAATTCTATATTTGAATCAATCTGCCGCACTGAATTACTAACAATAAAATCTACGAGCGATTGCGGAGTAGTAACAACATCTCGCTTAATATAATCCTTTTTAGTCGCTAGGCGCACCTCTCGTATTCCGTCAGAATTTATTGCACCAATAGACAAATACTCGGTCAGAGACTGCTCATATACTCGCCCAAGGAAATCTGCGCTAAGCACAGCATATGAAAAAGGTGAGGAAGGAGCGTAGAGCCTACTAACTAAATCATTAACAACGCTAAAATCGAGAGAATCGATAATTTTCTGTTCATCATTCCTAGACTCAAAAAGTCCAGTATTATATCGCCTATCCATTTTATTGAACAAGAAGCCCAGATTTCCAGATGCAGAAGATATTGTTTCTTGTAGAAGGTACTTTGATTCGATACCTCGATCTTCACACATTCTAATAAAGAGGAACCGATTAATTAAAAGCTGCACAACATCATTAAGATCTTCTTGGGAAATATCAGGAAAATGCTTAACAATGTTCTCCCCCAAAGTTTTACGCCATTCAAGGAGGTGCTTCAAGAATGCTTCACCTGCTGGGACTAGATTTTCTGGATTGCTATATTTAACTAATTCTTTCCAATCTTCCGTTAGGATCTCTTCTTTACCAATATATTTTTTAATATTATAATAGTTTGCTTCATATTCATCGAATCTCCAACTTGCAATAAGCGCAGTCTCAGCATGATCTTTTTCTTCATTAACTGGAACAGAAGCATTATAAATCGAAAGATTTTTATAATTTGTTATAACAACAATTGAGTGTTCATCTGTATATCCATAACGCCTAGCCTGAAAAATAGATTTTTTATCGGTTAGAATATCTACTGATGGTTTTTTTGCTTCTACATATATTTGAGTAACGCCATCCACACGAAGGGAATAGTCTGGACGCATAGACTCTGTATTGGTCTGTTCTAAGATAACTTCTCGTTTATGGTAAGCCAAGTTCTGGAAATTATGTACATCCCATCCCATATAATTCAAAAATTTATCGATAAATTCGTTCCTGGTATCAGCTTCGTTATAATTAAAACTTTCAAATTTATCTCGGTCAGAAGAATACAATTTCGCTAGGGATTGCAGAGCTTCAATTTCTTTCATTAGTTATTAGTCCTCCTTTGAAATAGTCGTACACGAGCTTGTTCCGCAAGCTCAAATAGTTCAGGGTCAATTTTTAATGCTTTTGCTACGTATTTATTTTGCTGCTCAAGAATATCTGCCGGTGACGCCCCCAAGCGCACCATCAAATCAAGACCATCGAATGTTCTTGCCAAGCTGTCATGAACAGCTACAGGCAGACGTCTGATCTCACTTGGAACGAGTTCTAAAACACCACCTCCGTAACTCCTGCCATAGAGTTCGCATGCTAGTAGGGTAAACGAATTCATCCACCCTGCTGATAGCTGTTTAGGATTAACATGCGATGTAATCCTATAGGCTGTATCAGTAGTGAGGGCATGCGCGTTATTAACTATAAGCTTAGGGATTTCATGACTACGCTTCAATAGACCAAGGTTTGTTGAATAGACTGAAGGAACTTTCCACCATGGGTTACGAATACGTGTCTTGTAGCGGAGATGAAGTTCTTCGCTTTCACCGTATGACAAATATGAATTCAACCCTTCGTCTGTAATTGGTTCTTGCACGTCATTTAAATCAATAAAATAACATGGTAATCCCAAATCAGAATTTTGCGCATGGTCCTCGGAAGTAAATGAAAGCCCTCGTACATGTGAGCTTCTACCAAACATTGGTTTTGCATACTTATAAAGGTTAAAATGGTCGATAGTTTCTTTCGAAACAAGGAAAAAGCTATTAGCTCCTGTAACGATTCCTACTTGAACTTTAGCAATCTCTGAAAATAATCTAACACACGAGTTTGCTTCAAACTCATGCATTGCTAATATTTCATCCTGCGAGAGAAGGCCAACCATCCATTTGTCACTTCCTTTTGGAGTGGGAAAAAATTTAGCAGAATTCCAGATTTTTTCCGCAGAACTTTTTAGTAGCTCTTCCCGATTAATATTACAGAAAGCCAATTCTGAGTTCTGAAAAATATCAGATTTTTTCTCCACAAGAAGAAGTATCGTCCTCTGAAGAGCATTTTCAAATAAAAGATCCCCGCAATCTATAACAAGAACCTTTTGAGCCTGCTTTTCAAGAAATTCTCGCACCCCCCCTGCATGGATAACATTCAATAGCTCGGCAGGAATTACCATAGCCAATTTACCACCTGGCTTGAGATGCATAAGAGATTTGACAACAAATGGACCCCATGCATTTGTATGATTAGTAAATGGCAAAGAGTTTCTAGAGTATATCGAACGAGCAAGTACCTGCGTTTCGCTTGATAAATACTGGTAGCGAATAAAAGGAGGATTTCCCACGACTGCATCCACTCGTAAATCGGGGTTAAAATACAAGAAATCCTGATTATAGATATTCCAATGCGCTTTACTATCTATAATTTCAGCTGCTTTTTTTGCTTCTACTGAATCTAGCTCAACGCCATACACTTTCCCAGGGGGAGAACTAATTGTTTGTAATGCTTTTATAAATGAACCATCGCCGCATGATGGCTCAAGAACAGACTCCGCCCCTTGAATCCATTCCACGAGGAAGGTTGAGATTGGAAGAGGGGTGTAAAAACCTCCTCTTAACTTATCGGCTGTTTCTAGCGATTGATCACGCATCGTTGTTCTACTCCATTTCTTATTGTTACAAACTCTTTACATATGCTAAATAATTTTTATACATCTAAAATCTCTGAGGCTCAGAAATTTGCCTCAAGAAGAGATGTAACAATTTGCATAAGACTAAGGGGTCATCCTTCAGGATATACCTGGGAAGATTCTCATACCAAGGCGGGTTTCATGATTATCCGACAGATGCCCAGTACCGAGGTTAATCAGGAAACGCAGGAGCGCACACTGGTCGTTAGAGCCCACCTTGATATTAACAGGAAGTTCGCTCGTTGCTTTGCCCCGGCTGGATTCTTCAAACGCATCACTCGACGGGAGAACGGCCAGACGTTCGCCGCGGCGTACCGGATAGCCGTAAACCTGTTGCCGGGAGAGCGCTTACCAGGGCTGAGTGTCTATCGGGTGCAAAAACCTCACCTCTACTTCTTGCGGCTGGCGCGGTACAGCTCAGCGGCATGCTGCTCCAAGGAATCGTCATCGCCCAGAAGCAGGTAGCACAGGTACAGGGTGAAGGCAGCGCGGCGGTCGTCAGCGAGCGCGCTGGTTCCTTCGCCGGGCTGGGTGCTGAATACGATAACGTCATGCGCCTGAGGCAGTGCGGCAATCAGGTGTGCGGCGGTCTCGTAGCCGTCCCGATTGCAGGGCAGGGTGACGTGGTGCGGCTCCTGGTTCTCATCAGCTGCACCGGCCTCCGCTCGAGCGGCGTGAAAGTTAGCCTTGAGGACGTCCTTAACACGGCTCATCAGCTCATCGTCGGGAAGGGTGCGGTCATCTGCGGCAAACGCAACGTGGACGCCGTTCAGAGTCTCGTAGGGGTGCTCACCCGCGAAGTATCCGGCGGCGAGCGCGTAGCCAGTCAGCAGGTGCGCCTCGGCGGCAATGAAGATGCCGCGCGCCTCACGCAGGGCGGGCAGCAGCAGCTCAGTCAGGAGCGGGTACAGGGACTCGGGGGCGTTCGCGATAGCCTCCTGCAGGTACTCTTCCGCTTCCGCGGTGGGCTCGGCGTTGAGCAGGGTCAGGAAATCCTCATCGGTGCCAGCCCAGCATCGGGCGATCAGCACAAGGGTCGCAACGAGTGCGAGAAGTTCACGGTAGTTACCCGAACGGTTAGCGCCGAAAGTGTCAGCAACAACGCGGGCGAGCATGCGCGCGGTAATGTTCTCGAGGACGAACTCGTCGTAGGCGTTATCGCCGGGACAGTTTGCGGGGTCGGGAAGGTAGGTTTCGTCCAGGTACCGCAGCACGGGTTCGATGGGCGCGGGAGCGTCCGCCGCGAGGTCGGGGCGGCACTGCTCAACCCAGCTGTTCACGGTAGCCTCGTCAGCGATGCCGGTAGCCTCAGCGAGCTGGGCGCGCGACAGGCTATACGGTGCAACGAGCTGGGCGAGGTCCTCGCATGCGCCGTTGGAGCGGTAGGTGGGTCGGTAGTTGGGGGTGGGAAGAGTTCCGGGGAGGTTGGGGACTGCCATGGTAGCTCCTTCGCTGAGGTTCGGGGTGAATTGGGTTGTACGGTGTGCGATGCGCGGGGCCATTTGGCGGGCTGGTGCATCTTCTGTTTTCAGAATATCCCAGAGCCTCGCATCGTGTACTGCCCACCGTCATTAACCGCCCATTAACCGAGAGAAGCCACATGTGTTCACAACACATGTGGCTTCTCGGCGGAAAGAGAAAGGATATTAGTCCAGCAGCGCGTCCACGAATGCTTCCGGGTCGAACGGTGCCAGGTCGTCCGGGCCTTCACCCAGGCCGATGAGCTTGACGGGAACGCCGAGCTCCTCCTGGATAGCGACCACGATGCCGCCCTTTGCAGTGCCGTCGAGCTTGGTCAGCACGATACCGGTGACGTCCACGATATCGCCGAAGACCTTCGCCTGAACCATACCGTTCTGGCCGGTGGTCGCATCAATCACGAGCAGAACCTCGGTGACCGGCGCTTCCTTCTCGATCACGCGCTTAATCTTGCCGAGCTGATCCATCAGACCGGACTTGTTCTGCAGGCGGCCCGCGGTGTCCACGAGCACGGTGTCAACGCCCTGCTCCTTGCCAGCCTTCACGGCGTCAAACGCGACGGATGCGGGGTCGGCGCCTTCCTTTTCGGAACGCACGGTCTTCACGCCCACGCGGTCACCCCAGGTAGTCAGCTGCTCAGACGCGGCCGCACGGAACGTGTCCGCGGCGCCCAGGAGCAGGGTCTGACCGTCAGCAACCATCACGCGGGCGATCTTGCCGACGGTCGTGGTCTTACCCACGCCGTTCACGCCAACGACCAGCACCACGCCGGGGTTGCCGTCGCTACCGGCGGTCTTCAGTTCGCGGTCCATGTCGGGGCGAACAATCTTCACGAGCTCTTCGCGGAGCATCTTCTTCACGGCGGCGGGGTTGCTCGTACCCTCAACGCGCACGCGCTGCTGCAGCGCCTCCACCAGGCGGGTGGTCGGTTCGGAACCGAGGTCGGCGAGCAGCAGGGTTTCTTCCACTTCGTCCCAGACGTCCTGGTCGATGCGGTCGCGGGAGAGCAGAGCCAGCAGGCCCTTACCGAGCATGTTGTTGGAGCGTGCCAGGCGGGCACGCAGGCGCACCAGGCGACCCGCGGACGGGTCGGGCATATCAAGTTCAATAGCGCGAGGTGCCGAGCTTTTGGGTTCTTCCGCCGATCCGCCGGAGGCTTCTGCCGCCTCCTGACGTAGAGACTGCAGGTTCGCGGTCTTCTTGGGTCGGCGCAGAACAGCGAAAAGGATACCGGCGATCACCAGTACACCCAGCACGATTGCGCAGATTATCATCATCGTTTCATTCACACTACTAGCTTACCGGTTTGGGCGGTTTGGCTGGTCGAGATTACGCGCATGCCCGGCTGTCGGCGGAGTAGACTGGACACTGTTAACTTTTTTAGCCGAGCACATGATGGGCGGTTGCGGGTGGGGCCCGCGGCTGCCGTACGGCACCACACGATTTCGAGGATGAACATGAGGAACCCTGCCAAAACACCGCCTGTTTTTGACCCGCGCACGATTGACCCGAACCGTGTGCCGACCGGTTTGAAGGTTCTGATTGTTGCGTCGTTCATGATTGCGGTGGGTTTTGGTTTGGTGGCGCCGGTGCTGCCGAACTATGCGCAGAATTTTAATGCCACGGTCACTATGGCGACGATGGTGGTTTCTGCGTTGGCGATTACGCGCCTGATTTTTGCGCCGTCTGCGGGTCAGCTGATTACCCGTTGGGGTGAGCGTCCGGTGTACACGATCGGCATGCTGATTGTGTCGGTAACGTCGTTTATGATTGCGTTCGCCTGGGATTACTGGGTGCTGCTGGCTTCGCGCGCGGTGGCGGGTATCGGCTCAGTCATGTTCACGGTCTCTGCGATGGGTCTGTTGGTGCGCCTGTCCCCGGCTCATATGCGTGGCCGTATTTCGGGCTATTATGCGACGGCGTTCCTGCTGGGTAACCTGCTGGGCCCGGTGATTGCGAGCGCGCTGGCGCCGTTTGGTATGCGTGCGCCGTTCATTGTGTACGGTTTTTCGCTGCTGGCGGCGGGCCTGATTGTGTGGTTCATGATGCCCTCGCAGGCGGCGTTGGAGGCGGAGCGTGACGCGATTATGGAGGCGGCGGCGCTGGCTGAGGGTAAGGGCACCGGGGTGTTGCCGTCGGCGGCGGATTCCCCTGCTGGTGCCCAGACTGGTGCATCCGGTCAGGGCGCTAAGTCTGAGTCTTCTTCGGGTAAGAGCGAGCTTCCGGCGATGACGGTTCGTGATGCATTGAAGTTCTCGAATTACCGTTCTGCGTTGGTTTCGAATTGGGCGATTGGCTGGTCGGTGTTTGGTGTGCAGTCGTCGATTATTCCGTTGGCGGCGGCGTATTTGGCGACTGGCGGTGATATGTCGAATTCGGTTGCGGGTACTTTGTTGGCGTCTTTGGCGATGGCGACGAACTCGTTTGGTAATGCGTTGACGCAGACGTTCTCGGGTCGTTTTTCGGATCGTTTTGGTCGCCGTGTGATGGCGTTTTCGGGTCTGCTGTTGGCGGGTTCTGCGGTGACGTTTATGGGTTTCGCGCCGGTGGCGTGGGTGTTTGTGTCGTTGACGGCGTGTTTGGGTATTGGTGCGGCGTTTATGGGCCCGTCGATTCAGGCTGCGGTGTCTGATGTGATTGGTACTCGCCGTAGTGGTGGTCAGGTGTTGGCGGTGTATCAGATGTGTAGTGATTTCGGTATGATTTTGGGTCCGCTGGTGGCTGGTTTGATTGCGGATGCGTGGGGCTTTGTTCCGGCGTTTATCGTCAGTGGTTTGTTGCTGGTGGCGGCGGCGTTTACGTGGGCGCCGTTCCGTAAGGCGACCTGGCCGAAGGATATTGCGGACGCGGACTATACGGGCCGCTAAGAGCTCGCTAATAGGTTAAAAGCCGGTGCCCGGTTCCTCCTGAGTAGGTAGGAACCGGGCACCGGCTTTATACATCTATTTTGATTTTAGGGTAGCAGCCAGACGGGGCCAATAACGTCCGGGCCGCCCCAGAGCAGTCGCATCCACAGGGCGGATCCGAGCAGACCCGCCAGCACCAGCAGGAGGCGGTACATGCGGCTCTTCGGCAGGTAGGCTGCGATTAGCAGCGACAGGGGGAACACCGGCAGCAGAATACGCACGGTGGATGACGTGGGGAGCCAGAAGATGAACAGGTATCCGGCGTAGCAGGCGGTCCACAGCCACAGGGCGGGGTGCAGCAGGGTGCGGGTGAATTTCTGCGACATCCACCAGTAGAAGCTCAGGATGAGGAGCACCAGGCCCGCCCACATGATGATGGCGGGTACGGAGCCTACGAAGTAGAGGTTGAACTGGTGGACCCATTGGGCGAAGTATTGGTGGCCGTCTTCAACCTTGCGGAAGCTCCAGCCGAGTTCCGTGGCGAGGTACGCATCCATACGTCCGGTGCGCAGGGCCGCGTGTAGGGGGTGCACGAAAGCAAAACTGCACACCAGCAGTGCGCCGAGGAGTTGCCCGAAGCGTCCACGGAACGCAGCCCATGCATCCGACAGTACGGACTGTGAGGGTTCGTCGGCGCGGCGGGTGAGGTAGTCAGATACGGTGCACCACAGCCACCACAGACCCACAAAGGCGCCGAGCGGCACACCCAGGGGGCGGGACAGCGCCGTTAGAAGAGCAACGGGCAGGAGCAGGATGTAGCGACCGCGCGCCACACACCACACGCTCAGGGCAAGGAGCAGGGTGGAAAGAGCTTCGGCGTATCCGGTGATGAAGATGGGGCTTGCGGGGCTGAACGCGTACACGGCGAGCGCCCACAGGGCGATGCGGTTTCGGCTCTCATCACCAACGAGGGCGCGGGTGTCGAAGATGCCGCGGTCGCGCCAGTTCAGGCTGCCGATGAAGAGGCGGTAGAGTACGACCGCCAGGGCGAGGCCGGCGGCGAGGCTGACGCCGACTGCGGCGAGGCGGTAGTCGATACCGAAAATATCAGCGACTTTGCCGCTGATCATTGAGTGGAGGGGCATAAACGCCCATGAGTTGAAGGATACGGACCCGTCAGCGCGGAGGGGTAGCTCGGTGGGGTACCACTCTTTGTAGATGCCCTGGTACCAGCCGGCGTCCCAGATGTTGAGGTAGGAGAGGAGGCCGTGATGGTTTTTGTTTTCGTGGCTGAGGGGGTTTCGCTGGTCTTCGGCGAGCGAGTATGCGAAGGTTGCGAGGTGGGTTGCGCAGGCTAGTGCCCAGATGATGAGGGCGGGTATCCAGGTGCGGTAGGCGGCAAGCTTCTGGGGGTTGGGTGACTCGGTGTTACGCACCCGGGTTTCAGCTGAGGGACGTGACGCTTTGAGGGTGGGTACGGGACCGGTGGAAGATCCGGATGTGAGGTCACGTTCGATAAAGGATGCAGATTTTCCTGGGGATTGAGCCATAGTATTCTCGCGAGTGTAGTGTGGACGCATAATGGATATTCGGCGCCGTATCGATTGAACCGTGTCTATTAGATACGGTGGGTACTGCCCGATCAACAGGAGTGGTGCAATTTGGTGAAATATCCATGTGTAGACTATCAACGAACTGACTGCGCCTCAATGTGAACGCGCTATTCCTGCTGATTATGACGAAAGAGATGCGTGAAGCCGGTGCCTGCTGAATAGCAGACACCGGCTTTATGCGTATGAGAGGTGAGCTAACTAGAGAAGGCAACCACGTACCAACCTCATATACCCCAGACCGAGGCGAGCTGACCCGAGAAGGAAACCAGATCGGAAGAGCAC
>NZ_CALJRY010000216.1 GCF_937976295.1 uncultured Rothia sp.
TGAAGACCTTGCGGGCGATGGAGAGCATTTCGGATTCCATGCTTGCGTTTTCACCGGAGATGGTGAAGTCGCATTCTTCGAAGATGCGGTTGAAGTACTGGTTCATGCGGGTGACCAGCACGTCGTCTACGGAGGCGAAGTGGTTGAAGATGGTGCGGCGGGAGACGCCTGCGCGTTCTGCGAGCGCTTCCGCGTTGAGGGCGCCGTAGCCGCCCTCGAGGATGAGGGACTCTGCTGCCTCAACGATTGCGATGCGGTTCTCTGCCTTGCGGGCGGAACGCTTGTCCGTGATGTTTGCGGGGGATTCAACAAGATTTGCCATGTTTTTTACAATACGCGCAATATTTCACCGAGGGTAACTATTTGAGGGTTAGATTCACCACATATTTGCACTCGTGGTAATAAACTTGAAGTGCAGATTTAATGTTTACTCAACAAGCAATTTAGTGTTTTGGCACGTCAGTGTTCTATCAACGCCCACAAAGCAAACCAAAAGGGCGGAGCGCACAACGCACCCCGCCCCCCTCAAACACTTACCCAGGACGCTCACCCGCCACCCGCTCAGCGGAACCGCCGAGTGAGCCACCGCGCAAGCGCATTAGGCGCGCGCCGCCTCCAAAGGCAGACGCACCGTAAAGACCGTATGACCCGGCTGACTCTGCACCTGAATCGAACCGCCGTGCGCCTGCACAATCGCCTGCACAATCGCCAAACCCAGACCGGTGGTCCCAACCGAACCGGAACGCGCCTTATCGGCACGGGTGAAGCGGTCAAAAATCTTCGGCAAGAAGTCCGGGGCAATACCCGGACCATTATCGGTCACTGTCACCACAGCCTCGCGGCGTGCAGCATCCACCGACAGGCCAGTGGTCACTCGAGTACCCTCGTCCGTGTGTTTGCGGGCATTCGAGAGCAGATTCAAGATGACATGCTGAATCTGGGAGCGATCCGCCACGACCTCAACCGGTTCGTCGGGCAGGTTCAGGTGCCATTCGTGAGTGCGGGCTGCCGCCTGCATGTCGGAGGTGCATTCAAGCACCAGCTCGGTCAGATCAACCTGCTCCAGCTTGGGTTCACGACCTTCGTCCAGGCGGGCGAGGGTCAGCAGGTCCTCCACGAGGCGTGACATGCGTTCGGTCTGCGAATCGATACGCGCCAGGGAGGACTGACCGGATTCACTGAGCGGCTCGGTCCAGCGGAGCAT
>NZ_CALJRY010000217.1 GCF_937976295.1 uncultured Rothia sp.
TCCATTTTAGAGGATGCACCGGCATAAAGCAGGGGCCGTCCCCGCACTCTCAACAGATAGTGCAAGAACGGCCCCTAATCTAGGTGATGTGCGAGCGTCTAGCCCGCAGTTAGTCACAATGACTTGAGTTCTAGGCCTTCTCAGATTCCTTAGACTCTTCAGAGCCCTTTGCCGCTTCGGCTTCCTTAGCTTCCTTAGCCCTCTCAGACTCTTCAGCCTTCTTGCGGCGTTCCAGCTCATGCGGGAAGAGGAACTCTTCCTCACGAGGCGCCTCCTGCTCCCAGCCGCGGTTCGCCAAGTAGCGCACCACCGAGTTGACCACAGCCAGAGTCGGCACGGCGAACAGGGCACCCACCGCACCAAAAATCATGGAGCCACCAGCCACCGAGAAAATCACGGCGAGCGGGTGCAGGGACACAGCCTTACCCATGATGAGCGGCTGCAGAATGTGCGACTCGAGCTGCTGAACCAGCAGAACGATACCGAGCATAATCAGCGCCTGCACCGGGCCCAACGCAACCAGCGCCAGCAACACAGCCACAGCACCGGAAATGAGGGCACCAATCACCGGAACGAAAGAGCCGAGGAAGACCAGCACACCCAGCGGGATAGCCAGCGGAACACCCAGGATTGCGGCACCAAGACCGATGCCGATAGCGTCAATAGCCGCCACCAGAATCTGAACGCGCACGTACGCACCCAGGGACTTCCAGCCAGCACGACCCGCACCGTTGACGGCGGCACGCGCATCCTTCGGGAAGAGGCGGGTGACGAACAGCCAGATACGCTCGCCCTCCATCAGGAAGAAGACCAGGGTAAACAGGGTCAGCAGGGTACCGGTCGCAACCTCAGCCGCAGTCGAACCCACCTGAGACACACCGTGCAGCACGGAGCTGGGGTTATTGGTGACAGCGCTCTCCATCTGATCCAGCAGCTGGTTCAGCTGGTCGGCACCGAACTCGTAGCCGAGGTCCTTCAGCCAACCAATCAGCTGCTGGTAGCCCTGCATCGCCTTATCCGCCATGGACACAAAACCACGCACAATCTGCTGACCGGTCAGCGAAATAATACCGGCGAGCGCCAGAATCATACCGATTTCGGCAATAGCCGCCGCGCCACCGGCACGGACGCCCTTCTTACGCAGAAGCATCACGGCGGGGCTCAGCAGAGCCGCCAGCAGTAGAGCCACCAGAAGAGAAATAA
>NZ_CALJRY010000218.1 GCF_937976295.1 uncultured Rothia sp.
AGCCTTTTCTGGTTCTGCGCGCTTCCAACGCCGGAAGCCGCGCGTACAGAAAACCGCATATGTAGCTTTCTGTATTTCTGTATCACGTTCCCCTCACCGCACCTACGGGGTAAATCTTCAAGAGAGGAAACCATGTCAACACCAACCACCCGCACCGACAACTCCAACAGCTCCATGAGCCCTGAAGAAGCCTTGCAATTCGTTGAGGCTGGCATGAACCTCGCGGGGCACGTCGTCACCGACCCCCACCTCCAGGAGCTCCTGCGCCAACTGGCACACCACGAAATCTCTTTCGAAGAGTACGATGCAGCCACCACCCGACACATTATGGGTCGCGCGTAATGGCGAAGCACTACGAGTGGGGCGACTACTACATCCCCGGAACGCACGTCCTCCGGAACCTTTTTACCAGCCCCGGAAAACCATACGGTGAAACTGACCCCGCTAAACTCAAGCAGCTCGAAGAGTCCAAGGTGAGCGGTCGCATGCTCTTGCTGGCACAGCAGCCTATCCGCGGCAATTTCGATTTTGCCCACATGAAGGCGATTCACGGTTTCCTCTTTCAGGATGTGTACGAGTGGGCTGGTCAGGAGCGTACCGCCCCCAGTTTTTGGGATCCGCGCATGAGTAAGGAAGGGCACCGCTACTTCCCGGCTGGTGAGCCGATGCTGGAGCAGGCGAACCGGCTCTACCGCGGGGTGGCGGCTAAGAACTACCTGGCGGGTCTTTCTCGTGAGGAGTTTGTGCGTGAGTACGCTGAGTTGTGGAATGAGCTGAATGTGGTGCATGCGTTCCGTGAGGGTAATACGCGCACCCAGTTCGTGTTTTTCAGTCAGCTTGCCGCGCATGCCGGGTACCGTCTGGTGCCTGCTGCTTTTGCGGTGGCGGCGGGTTTGCGTGATGAGTTCGTGGAGGCGCGTTTTGAGGGTCAGGACACCGGCAGGAGCGCACGCCTTGCCCAGGTGCTGGCGCGGGCGATTGCTGAGTAGCCGCCGGGTCTTGTTTTGAAGGTCGGCGGGTATTGCCTCTAGTGGGATTCCTGGCGTGACCAACCACGTTGCCGAAGAATCCCATGCTTGGTAACCTTGAGGTACAAGTTAAAACTCATCCCGTACGCTCTGCGCAAGTTACCGTGCTGCTCATCATGTAAGTGGTGAGTTCCTATCAGATTTTCTGTGTAGGGAGGGGAAAGGGTGAGGCTGCGGGGGGAAGCCTTCTTATGGCCGAAGCCGTGGAACTTGTCATGGGTATGAGGCGTGGTCCCCATAGGGTAGCGCCTCATAACGCTTTAAGGGCGAACCTTTAGAGGTTCGCCTTTTTTGTGCGCCGAACCTAGACCCCGACCGCGCGTGACTGAACCGGTTGCGGGGCAGAAGTAACCTCCGTATAGTTGAGAGTGCAAGGTAAAGCAAGATCCCTGAGGTAGTCGCCGCAAGGCGAGGAGGTATACTGGGTGAGCCGTAGCGGGGTGTACCGGTGGATCCTGGTCGAAGCTACGGACCTTGCACATAAGGCACCCTCAACGGGTGCCTTTTTTGTGCCCAACATATGGGGCGTCACCTCGTGTAGTATGAATGTATCGGGTGCCCTGCATCCGGTACTAGAGCGGCAAATCTAGCACCGGGCTTAGGGTTTTTACCACTTCTTCTTGCCGATTAGTTCAGCCAGAAGGGTGGTAATTTCCGAAACATTCGTTTGAATGTACCTTTCTCTATTGATTATGGATACCTGGATAATTGGTTTGATTACCGGGCTTGGAGTGTTGAAGTTTTCCCATTCAACACTCCTGGTGTGAATATTTTTACACTAAAAGAGCAAGTTATTCAGGTGTTTTCACGAAAATACCCCCTGGTTTTCAGGGGGTATTTTTGCGTATATTAACTTATGTCTATGGGCACTGCGCCTTCTCAGATTCCCGAAGGGCGCGATAAGCTCGCACCTGGCAGAACACTGTTGCAAACAAGATAATCAATGAAATGATGTTGAGAGCTGAAGGATTCGACAGTGCGCATGAGGAGAAGGGGCTCAAGGGGGAAGAGTGCCCAAAATGCTTGCTCATAATGTTGACCTTTGATAGCCTGGATACATAAGGAATATTCCGTGGTTCACCCCCTCCCGGTGCTGGTACACCGGGAGAGAGTGAAGGAACGGATGGGAACGGTCAGGTCACCGGGAATATTAGCCAGAGTTTCCAAAAGGATATTTCCTTTCTATTTAGTTATCAATGTCTAGATTCCTAGGCTTGGACATGTTAGGAATTGCGACTTCCTAACATAATAAGAAGCTCGGCAATAATGTACATTGTTGCCGAGCTTCTTTATTTCTATCTAACTAATTTTTACATATTAGTTTAATGTATAGAAATAGTGAACCACGTTATCCTCTATATTATTTTTGCGTTTTCCCTATCCGCTAGGCCCACCGCAAGTAACACCGTCACGGGCATGTAGTAGCGGAGTTTGCTATAGTGGTTATCAGCAAGGTAAAGCAAGAACCCTGAGGTAGTCGCCGCAAGGCGAGGAGGTATAACGGGTGAGCCGTAGCGGGTATGCCGATGTAGGTCGGCCGAAGCTACGGACCTTGCGCATAAGGCACTCCTTGCGGGTGCCTTTTTTTGTGCGCCGAACCTAGACCCCGACCGCGCATGACTGAACCGGTTGCGGGGGTAGGTATAACCTCCGTATAGTGGGGGTTGTCAGGATAAAACGACGGATTACCGCCTACGGGCCCAGGGATGAAGGCTCTAAGGGGCAAGCTGGAGGACTCCGGCCGAACTTAGCGCTCCTGACACATAAGGCACCCTTACGGGGTGCCTTTTCTGTTTAACTCAAACTTCGGGAGGGGACGCACGCTGGCGCATCCCCTCCCCTATATTTTGCGGCTATTCTTCGTCGTCATCAACGGCGGGCAAGCCCAGCAGGGCGGTTCCCGCCTCGGTGAGGGACCAGCGCATCGTGCGGCCAGCCTTCACGCCCTCAACAAACCCAAGCCCCTGCAGCAGTTTGAGCCTATCGCGCAGAGTCGGCGCCGTAACACCCAGCGCATCCTGCAGCTCGCTTGAGGTAGGCGCGACCGGCGCACGGAAAATATGCACCTGCCCCAGCAGGTACAGCAGCCGCAACACATCATCGAGCTTCTTCGAAGTCAGCCCGGGGGTGCCACCCGTCCAGGCACGGCTGCCCTCCAGTTCAGTGATACGTCTGCCAAGGGCACGCCACGCACGGTCACGTACCTCAAGTTCGTCTACCAGGTGCTCCTGAGCCTGCTCGATCAGCCCCAGAAAAACATGCAGAAAACCGGTTACTTCACCGTAGTTGAGGGGTTCTTCCGCCGCGCTAAACGCCTTGTAGTAGCGTCTCTTCTGAATGTTGAGCGTGCTCGGCAGGGTGAGGGTCGTCAGCCGGGTGAGCGTCTGCCCCAGGTGGGACACCAGCAGGTACCTGCCCAGGCGGCCGTTGCCGTCGTAGAAAGGGTGCGTGTATTCCACCATGAAATGCGCGGTGATTGCGGAAAATAGCGCCGGCACGTTCGGGTTGAGGGCGTGGTCGAGTGCCGCCTGGACGTTAGCGGTGATGGTTGCTTCACTGTCGGGGGCGCGGTGAATTTCGCGGGTGTTGTCGTGAATAACCACGGGTTTGGTGCGGAATAGCGCCCCGTCTGGGTGGTCTTCTTCCGCGAGGTGCCCTTCGAGCAGCGTGTCGTAGAGGCTACGCACCTGCTCGACCGTGGAGGGTGGGCGGCCCGCCCCCAGGTCTTTGAGGAGGTTCACGAATTCGACGGCGCGCTTGGCGCGGGGGTCTTCGCTGTCACCGGAGGTGAGCGCCTCAGAGATGAGCTGGCGTGTGGTGTGTACACCTTCGATGCGGTCGGACGCCACGATGCTGCGTACTGCCAGGTCGAGCAGGTAGCTTTGCATGGCGATGCTGGGCAGCTGGGAGCTCAGCTGTTCGATGTGCCGTTCACGGCGCATAATGCGTTCAAAGGATGCGAGCGTGGTGCGGTCTGCCAGGTAGAACAGGGGGTGCTCGCCGACTTTGAATTCGTCGAGGAGGTAGGTGGAGTGGCCGTTGCGGCGTGCCTGCAGTTCGGTTTGTGCGGCGGCTTTGCCGCGTTCGTGGAAGATGCTTTTGAGGGTGCGGTACCTTGTGCTGGTGGTGCTCACGTATGCCCTCCTTGATAGTGTAAAAAATCGCGGTTTTTTTCATTATCCCCCTGATTTTCAGGAAATAGTGAAAAAATCCGCGATTTCTTTCATAATCCATGTCACACATGGGTGGCTAGGGTGCCAGGAGAGGTCCCCGACTTAGCCCCCTGCAGGGTCGCCTCCTAGCGGGAAGCCGCACCCACCGCTCTACTTATTCTGTTCCTTCAGTCGTTTTTCAGCAAAGAGCTTGTAGCCCTGCGGCTCAAGGATATGAGACGCCTTCCACTTATTGGGTCGCTCCGCAGTACGGTGCAAACGCACGTAGTAGGCAGGGCTGAGGCTTCCCTCGACTCGTACGCAAACCGTGAGCCAGTAGGGGTTGTCACCACCAGGAACTTTCAGGGTCGGGTCATCAACCAGTTCAGCGCTGATTACGGTTCCTTTCAAAAGGTCAATACGCGATTTAGGCCCGTACTCATTCTGCACTTCGGGGTCGACCATCGGGTAGAGCTCTTCAGACCACTCCTTGTACGGCTTACCGCTGGTGTATGCGGCGACAATTGCTTTCGCGGCTTCAAGGGCGCGACCGCGGTCTTCGTCAGTGATGCTATTGAGGGTGGGAACGCTGGAGGGCTGCT
>NZ_CALJRY010000219.1 GCF_937976295.1 uncultured Rothia sp.
ACTTTTCCGCTGACGAGCCAGCCGCCTTCCGCTGCACGCTGGAAGACTTCCTGAGCCATGGTGCGGCCGTATGACTTGGAGACATGGTTATCGTCGAGGTAGACGTAGATGTTTCCAATCACGGCGCTGCACATGCCGTCCGGGCAGTACACGTCCTTCAGGTCCACCATGACTGCGCCCTGGTCGCGGTACTTGTCGAAGATTTCCTGTGCTGGGTTTTCTGCGGCGTACTTGTCGCTTGCGGGTCGTGCGCAGGAGCTCTTGTCGGCACCGGCCTTCTGAGCGCATTCGTAGATGTTGTACTCGAAGCGCGGGTTATCGCGCAGGCCGATGACCTGGATTCCTGCCTCGGTGAGGCGGCGGACCGTCTCATCAAGGCTCGGGTCGACTCGTTCGTCATTCGAGCGTGCCTGAGCAATGGTCGCGATGAGGACCACGGTCTGCGGCTTACGCTTGATAATTTCCTCGGTCATCTTGGTGTTGAATTCCGAGCATTCGTTGCTGGCGTTGACGGAGCTGACCGGGTACTGGCAGCCACCGAGCAGGTAGGCCTGCAGATTAGTTTTGGTCTGTTCTGCAATGGGCTTGAAGATGCTCAGCACCTGCTCGGCGTGGGAGTTACCGATGACCATGGTCAGCGGTGCGTCCTCGGGGCCGTACTTCTGCACGCTGCAGTACTTGGCGAGTGCCGGGTCGGAGGGCGCGAAGCTGCCAGTGCAGGGGTCGCTCAGTCCCTCGAACTGGGTTTTGACATCGCCACCGGAGGGGATGGGGTTGTCAATGAGCCCCTGCTGGGCACCTCCGATAGCGCGGGCGCCGGGGTAGTTTTCGCTAGCGGTTTGTACCTTCAGTTCGGCGTTCTGCTCAGACTGGGCGTTGCGGTAGCCGACCCAGGCCTGTGCGGCGGCCAGGGGCACGCCTGCGACCAGGAAGATTGCGAGGATGAAGGCGAGCTGGTCTGCCCAGGTCTTGACAGAGAAGATGGTCTTGAAGCGCATCTTCATCATGAGCCAGGGTACGAAGGGGTCCTTGCGGTAGCGCAGCGGCTTTTCGACGAAGCGGATGAGCAGCCATGCCAGACCGATGGAGGCAAGGATGATGACGGTGCCTTCGATGACGTTCACGCGGGAGGTTCCGACAGCGCTGCTGTAGAGGATGAGGATGGGCCAGTGCACCAGGTACAGGGCGTAGGAGATGTTGCCGAGGTTCTGCAGGGGTGCGGAGATCAGCAGACGGTCGATGCCCCAGCGGCTGTTGGTGCGGCCTGCCATGATGACGAGCGCACCGGAGATGACGGGCCAGAGTGCCAGGTAGCCGGGGAATGCTCGTTCGACGGGCAGGATTGCGCCGCAGGTGACCAGGCCAATAATGCCGACCCAGCCCATGACGACTCGCGCCTTTTCGGGTGCTTTCCATTTGAGGGTGAGCATTGCCAGTAGGGTGCCGATGGCGAATTCCCAGAGGCGGGTGCGGGTGTCGAAGTAGGCGAATCCCTGGTTGGTGTCGGTTTCGACGATGGAGAAGGTCAGGGATGCGACGAACACCGTGTTGAAGATGAATACCGCGGTGGTGAAGAGGTTCCCGCGGAATCGGTGCACGACGTAGGCTACTGCGGCGAAGAGCAGGGGCCAGATGATGAAGATCTGTCCCTGGATGGAGAGCGACCAGAAGTGCTGGAAGGGCGACTTCACGGAGGCGTTTTGGGCGTAGTAGTCTACGGAGCTGAACGCGAGGTTCCAGTTCTGGACGTAGAACAGGGAGCTCGTTGCGTCGGTTACGGTTTGCGCCCAGCGGCTGGGCGCGAGCACGAAGAAGGACGCAATGGTGGTAGCCGCGATAACCACTGTGGCTACGGGTAGCAGTCGCTGGAAGACGTGCATCCAGTAGCTGAAGAGGTTGAGAGGTTTGCCTTCGTTGATCTTACGCATGAAGGAGAGCGAGAGCAGGAAGGCAGAGATGAAGAGGAAGACATCCACACCGCCAGAGACTTTGCCGAACCAGACGTGGTAGAGCACCACGAGGAGCACGGCGAAGGCGCGCAGACCCTGAATTTCAGGGCGGAACCCTCGCGATTCAATGAACTCTTCGAGGGGGTAGTCGCTGGCTTCGCGTGCTTTGATGCTACGCGGTGCAGTGGTGTAGGTTCCCTGCGAGGCGCGGGCCTGCGGGGTTCCGGGGGTTTCAGACATTCTCGGTTCCTCAGGATGGATCGTCGATGTGCTAGTGCGGGTCCTGTAGACGTTACAGGGCACCCGTACAATAAAATCCTGATCCGCACCTCTGCTATGAGGCTGGTGCGAACCAGGATTTTTCTGAGCCCCCTACCGGATTCGAACCGGTGACCCTCTGTTTACAAGACAGATGCTCTGGCCA
>NZ_CALJRY010000220.1 GCF_937976295.1 uncultured Rothia sp.
AGTCCGCAAAGCCTGAGCCGACTACTCCGGCTCCGAGCGAGTCCGCAAAGCCTGAGCCGACTACTCCGGCTCCGAGCGAGTCCGCAAAGCCTGAACCCAGCACCCCGGCACCCTCCGAAAGTGCAGAATCCAATGAGGTTGTACACGAGTACAAGGATGGCGCAAAGGTCTACTTCCCCAAGACCTGGGATGGTCAGAAGCTGACCTTCCGCGGTGAAGGCTTCAAGACTCTGGACGGTAAGGGCTCCGTTATCGCCGTCAAGCTGAACAAGGGCGCTATTTCTGCGAAGGAAGAGCCGAAGCTCGAAGGCGTTGAAGGCAATAGCGCAGGCGTCTGGGCTTACATCAAGGCGGACGAAAACGGTAACTTCACCGCAACCATCGACCGCCCCACCGTGGCAAACTCTAACCTGACTGAAGAACTGAAGACCGGCGATAGCGTTGCTATCTACCTGCTCTCCGGTTCTCTGGCGGAGAACGATAACGTGCGCGGTGGTGTGGCTGCAGAGTACACCTTCAGCGTAGATAACCAGGCACCTGCGCCGAAGGCCTCTGAACCGACGGCATCCGAGTCGGCTAATGCACCTGTAAATGATCCTTCTGCTGCTCCGTCTGCAGCTGCAGATTCCAAGGAACAGGCAAAGGACCAGTCTGCTAAGGATCAGTCCAAGGCTCCCGCGGATTCTTTGAAGTCCGAGGCACAGAAGAAGGACAGCACCGCTCCGAAGACCTCCGGCTCTTCGTCGCAGAATGTCGCCTCTTCCAGCAATGGCTCCACCTCTTCGAACTCCTCGAAGTCTTCACTGGCTAACACCGGTGCTTCGGGCGTCGTCGTTGCAGCTGGAATTGGTGTTCTTGCCCTGGTCGTTGGCGCAACTGTGCTGGTAGCACGTCGCCGCAAGGCATAGTCCGCACTCCACGGTAGCCCACGATACTGCCGGTTGGTAGTGGCGAAAGAGGTAGAGCGGGATCTGTTAGATATTCAAGAACCCGATTGACTCTCTGAAACTGCCGATACACATTGAAAGGGGCGGTACCCATCGCATCGATGGGTACCGCCCCTTTCATTTTGCCCATATGCCTGTTATTTAGACGGAAAGTCTAGACCAAGGGTAGAAGTAGCAGGTGAGGGGAAAGAGAGAAATGGAGTAGGGCGAGGCGACCCCTCTGTACTCGCCCGCCCTTATTTGACGAGTTAACAGCCCCCAAAGAATGAAATGTAGGGTTCTAGTGCCTCAGATACAAACCTCAGATACAAAGAAAACCCGCACCGAAGTGCGGGTTTAGTGTCAAAGCGAGGTTCGGTCCCTAGACAAACGGATTAGCGAGGAAAAAGGGACCCAAGAAATCTGTCCGATAAGGACCGAACCTCTTATTTGACGCATGCGTCTCTTCTATTATGGTACATCTCGCTGATTTTCGCACCTTGAAGCGCGTTTTTTACTAAAAAACTTGATTTTTGAAAAAACAACCCTTAATTTCTAAATTTTTAAGTAGATTTTTCAGAACGCCGCTTCGAAGGGGGGTAGAAGTGACGAAATATTACGAAATCCATGGCTCTAGATGCCTCGGGATAAGCTTATAAATTCTATAAGATATCAACATCTCTAGATTGATATCTAATGTAGCGATTATATGCAGAATACTAAGCTTTCGTTGAGTAAATCCGCCCTACTCAGAGCCTAGGAGGAGAGCATTATGTGCTACCGGTACAGGGTGTCTTAATCACGAATAGTGTAGTGCACGGACTGCGCTAGAAAAGCCTCAGGTGGAGGTGAAGCGTAAGATGTATAGCAGAAAGCTCCGGATGCTAAGCTCGCAAAATATGAGGCGAGCTAGCCTCCAAACTACACAACTTTGGAGATACCTATGGTTCCCTCTGCTGCTGCAGAAGAACAGAAGAATACGCAGGACGCCAAGCGTTTTTCAGTGGATCGTTCTGCGGGACTCGCCGGCCAATATCAAGTGGCATACAATCCTGAAGAGAACACTCTTTTTGTTAGCGGAAGCTTCAATCACACCAAGACCCACGGCACGCTCTGCGCCACAATCGCTCGCATAAACGCGGATACCCTGCAGATTGAGAAGACGGCTGTTCTTCCTGCCATCCCGGATAATAACCCCGAACTAGAAAACCTCTTCCAGATTCAAGCTGCCTATGGTCTAGCCGTAGACAATCAACGGGGGCTTCTTTGGACCGGAGGAACCCGTACAAACTCGGTAACTGCATACTCCCAAAAAGACCTATCGCTCGTATGGGACTCTCTCGCTCTGGGGGTGGAGATGCTGACTCCGCGCGAGCTATATGTTGCACCTAATGGCACCGTACTCGTTACCGGAATGGGCGGTTACCAGGTAATCTCTGCATCCACCGCGGAGGGGGAACGCACGGTTAGTCCCCTTCAAGGGGAAGGTCCTGCCATGCTACTAGGACCCGTAGCGGATGAAGCTCGTAGCCGCCTGTACATCCCGAATATTATGCGCGATGAAATCTGGGTTGTGGATATGGGTACCTGGGAGCTCGTGCGCAAGCTACCCGTAACTGCTGGGGAAGACATCAATACTCCAGTAGCTGTTCACGGTGTAGAGATTGATCCGACCCGTGGTGAACTTTATGTCTCTGCACAAGGACGCGAGGGTAAAAACGGCGGTCTATACGTTCTGAGTATTGAGGGTGAGCACCTCGCTTATCTTCCATTCGGCAAAATGCCCACCGATATCTTGCTCGATGCAGAACGTCATCTGCTCTATGCCGCTGACTTTGGGGGTAAGGGAGAGCCTGCAGTTGCTGGCGGTGGAACCATCACTGTCATTGACACGCTCAATCGAACCATCATCGAGACCTTGCAGGTGGCCCCGACCCGCATTAACCACCAGGTCCTGCTGGAGGATGGGAGCGTCATTGCTATCGACAAGGCAGGGGACTACCCCGCGGTTGAGGTTCCCTACGTACTGGATGCGCGCTCTGGCAAATACTACGAGGCTGCAGAAGAGAACCGGCCGGGAGAAGATTCTCGCCCTATCGTCCGTGACGGTATCGCGAAAGTATATGTGTCCTAGCTACTAAGTGAAGAGCGCGATATATCAGCGTAGTGTGTGCTGTGCTCTAGCGCTGTATGCATGCTTGTGGGGTAGGGGATGGGGTCGGGGGTGGTCCCTTGCTAGCCCCTGCGGCAAGTCTGTCGTAGAGGGACATTAAAGCGTAGTAAAATATAAATATCTACCATTCTTGTTTGACACATTGTTTGGTAGATTTCTCGAGGCCCCTTCAGTTTCTTATGCGTCAGGAACTATACGAAGGGGCCTCCTGCTTTAAGTGTCAAATAAGGGTCCATCTCAGTCGATAGTGATGTGGGATATGGGGTTTTTGCTCCCTAAACCCGACTACCCCGGGAGATAGGGTGGGGGAGACTGAAATCATAGTTGGCTAACTCTTGCGCTACGTACCTGCTTCCTGTACAGTGTTAAGACTGTGTGGCTGTATCCAAATAGCCGCGCAACCACGGGCTTCTCGTGCCAGTGCATAATGCCGCTACTTACGGGTGGGATACGCCCGCTTCACGCGGGTCCAAATGCTTCTGGCATGGGTTTGCCCCAGGCGTTTCCGCTAACCCCTTCCACAGAGATGGGGCCCGGGGCGTCAACCAATCCCGTAAAAATGTTCCGCAAGGCTGGCTCGCGCCTAAAGCGAGTCGGAACCGGCGAGACGACAGGAGAAATATGATTCAGCAGGAGTCGCGACTGAAGGTCGCCGACAACACTGGTGCGAAGGAAATCCTGACCATCCGTGTTCTCGGTGGTTCCTCGCGTCGCTACGCAGGCATTGGCGACATCATTGTCGCAACCGTCAAGGATGCAATCCCCGGCGGTACCGTAAAGAAGGGTGACGTTGTCAAGGCAGTCGTCGTCCGCACCAAGAAGGAAACCCGTCGTCCCGACGGCTCCTACATCAAGTTCGACGAGAACTCCGCAGTGATCCTGAAGAACACTGATGGTGATCCCCGTGGTACCCGTATCTTCGGCCCCGTGGGTCGTGAGCTTCGCGACAAGAAGTTCATGAAGATCGTTTCGCTGGCTCCGGAGGTGCTCTAATTCATGGCTAAGATCAAGTCCGGCGACCTGGTTCAGGTTATTTCCGGTGCAGATAAGGGCAAGCAGGGCAAAGTTCTGAAGGTTCTCCCCAAGGAAAACCGCGTGATTGTTGAGGGCGTCAAGGTCGTCACCAAGCACACCAAGGCTAACCCCCTGACCGGCGCAGCAGGCGGCATTCAGAAGGTTGAGGCACCGATCCACGTTTCTAACGTTGCGATTGTTGACCCCGAGACCAAGAAGCCGACCCGTGTTGGTTTCCGCCTCGAGACTGTAGAGCGTGACGGCAAGGAGCGCACCGTTCGCGTGCGCGTTGCTAAGCGTTCGGGTAAGGACATCTAATGACCGAAACCAAGATTACCCCCCGCTTCAAGACCAAGTACGCTGAGGTCGTCGTTCCCGCTCTGCAGGAAGAGTTCAAGTACGAGAACGTCATGCAGACCCCGAAGATCGTTAAGGTCGTCGTAAACATGGGTGTTGGCGAGGCAGCTCGCGACGCAAAGCTCATGGACGGCGCAATCCGCGATCTCACCGCAATCACCGGTCAGAAGCCGATTGTTACCCGCGCTAAGAAGTCCATCGCACAGTTCAAGCTGCGCGAAGGTATGCCCATCGGTGCACACGTCACCCTGCGTGGCGACCGCATGTGGGAATTCCTGGACCGCCTCGTCACCCTGGCACTGCCCCGAATCCGCGACTTCCGCGGCCTCTCGGACCGCCAGTTCGACGGTAACGGTAACTACACCTTCGGTCTGACCGAGCAGTCCATGTTCCACGAAATCGATCAGGACTCGATTGACCGCGTGCGTGGTATGGACATCACCGTGGTGACCTCCGCGAAGACCGACGAAGAAGGCCGTGCAATCCTGAAGGCACTGGGCTTCCCGTTCAAGACCAACTAACGACTACGTTGTAGGTCCAGACCCCGTTACCGCGGGGTAGGGAAACCACAACGAGGAAGGGCTAAAGCCCACAATGACTATGACTGATCCGGTCGCAGATATGCTGACCCGTTTGCGTAACGCAAACTCCGCATACCACGACACCGTATCCATGCCCTACTCCAAGCTGAAGTCTCGCATTGCTGAGATCCTGAAGGCTGAGGGCTACATTGCCGACGTGAAGGTTGAGGATGCAAAGGTCGGCAAGACCCTGACCCTCGTCCTCAAGTACGGTCCGTCCCGCGAGCGTTCCATCGCTGGCGTGCGTCGTATTTCCAAGCCGGGCCTGCGTACCTACGCAAAGTCCACCAACCTGCCCCAGGTTCTGGGTGGCCTCGGCATCGCAATCCTGTCCACCTCTTCGGGTCTGCTCACTGACAAGCAGGCTGCGAAGAAGGGCGTGGGCGGCGAAGTCATCGCTTACATCTGGTAGTCGGTTAGAAGAGAAAGGAAGAGAATAATGTCACGTATTGGACGTCTCCCCATCTCGGTTCCCGCCGGCGTTGAGGTTAAGGTCGATGGCAACCTGGTCACCGTTAAGGGCCCGAAGGGCGAGCTCTCCCACAAGGTAGCTTCCCCCATCACCGTGGCTCTGAACGAAAACGAGATCGTTGTATCTCGTCCGAACGACGAGCGCCTGTCTCGCTCGCTGCACGGTCTGACTCGTACCCTGATTCAGAACCTGATTATCGGCGTTACCTCCGGCTACGAGAAGAAGCTGGAAATCGTTGGTACCGGTTACCGTGTGACCCCGAAGGGTAACGACCTGGAGTTCGCTCTGGGCTACTCCCACCCGATCAACGTCACCGCTCCCGAGGGTATTACCTTCGCAGTGGAGGGTGCTAACAAGCTGACCGTGTCGGGTATCGACAAGCAGCTCGTTGGTCAGGTTGCAGCAAACATTCGTGGTCTGCGTAAGCCCGATCCCTACAAGGGCAAGGGTGTTCGCTACGCAGGTGAGCACATCCGCCGCAAGGTCGGAAAGGCTGGTAAGTAAACATGGCTATCAAGTCGAAGGCAGCGCAGCGTGCACGTCGTCACGCTCGCATCCGCAAGTACGTTTCGGGTACCGCTGCGCGTCCGCGCCTGTGCGTCACCCGTTCGACCCGTCACATGTTCGTTCAGGTTATCGACGATGTCAAGGGCGTAACCCTGGCATCCGCTTCCACCATGGAAGCAGAGCTGCGTGCAGCTGACCTGGACAAGACCGCTAAGGCAAAGCGCGTTGGTGAGCTCGTTGCAGAGCGCGCCAAGGCAGCTGGTGTTGAGGCAGTCGTGTTCGACCGCGGTGGTAACAAGTACCACGGCCGTGTTGCAGCCGTTGCTGACGGTGCACGCGAGGGAGGTCTTGCACTCTAATGAGCGAGCAGAACGTAAAGGAAACTCAGGTGAGCGAAGCAGTAGTAGCTGAAACCGCTGAGACCTCCAACCAGCGCGAGGAGCGCCGCAACAACCGCGGCGAGCGTCGTGGCCGTGGTGAGCGCCGTAACAACCGCGCTCGCGAGGAGGAGAAGGACAAGTACATCGAGCGCGTTGTGACCATCAACCGCGTTTCCAAGGTCGTCAAGGGTGGTCGTCGCTTCAGCTTCACCGCACTGGTCGTCGTTGGTGACGGTAACGGCCTGGTCGGCGTTGGCTACGGTAAGGCTAAGGAAGTTCCCGCAGCAATCTCCAAGGGTGTCGAGGAAGCAAAGAAGAACTTCTTCCGCGTTCCCCGCATCGAAGGCCGCACCATCCCGCACCGTGTGCAGGGTGAGGCAGCTGCAGGCG
This sequence comes from uncultured Rothia sp., assembly GCF_937976295.1. Taxonomy (GTDB): domain Bacteria; phylum Actinomycetota; class Actinomycetes; order Actinomycetales; family Micrococcaceae; genus Rothia. Next base: position 6,801 of record NZ_CALJRY010000220.1, read on the forward strand.
TTGTGATGCTCCGTCCGGCAACCGCTGGTACCGGTGTTATCGCAGGTGGCCCCGTGCGTGCAGTACTCGAGTGCGCAGGCATTCACGATGTGCTGTCCAAGTCGCTCGGTTCCTCGAACCAGATCAACATCGTTCACGCAACTGTTGCAGCACTCAAGGAGCTTGAGGAGCCCCTGGCAGTGGCAGCCCGCCGTGGCCTGCCCACCGATGAGGTTATCCCCAGCTACCTGCGCAACACCAAGTCTGAAAAGGCAGGTGCGTAGTAATGGCCAAGCGTATTCAGCCCAGCGACGCAAAGCTGGAAATCACCCAGGTCAAGTCCTATG
>NZ_CALJRY010000221.1 GCF_937976295.1 uncultured Rothia sp.
AACACGGTGGAGCGGTCCAGAATTTCGCTTTCCAGCTCAGTCTTGCCGGGGCAGTCGCCACCAATGGCGTTCAGGTGCACGCCGGGCTTCACCTGGCGGTCCAGCAGAACCTTCGCCTGCTGCTTATCGGCGGTGCAGGTGGTAATAATGTCGGCGCCCTCAACAGCCTCGTCCACGTCCTTAGCCAGGTGGATGCGGAAGCCCAGCGGCTCCAGGTTGCGGCGGAACTTCTCCATCGCGTGCGAATCAACGTCGTAGACGGACAGGTCCTCAATGCCGAGCACAGCGCGCATACCCAGCGCCTGGAACTCAGACTGAGAGCCGGTACCAATCATCGCCATCTTCTTCGAGTCCTTGCGTGCCAGGTGCTTAGCAACCATGGCGGACACGCCGGCGGTACGCAGCGCGGTCAGCAGGGTCATCTCAGCCAGGAACACGGGGTAGCCGTTGTCCACGTCCGCGAGCAGACCGAACGCGGTCACGGTCTGGAAGCCGCGTGCCGGGTTCGACGGGTGGCCGTTCACGTACTTGAAGGAGTAGGTGATGTTGTCGGAGGTGGGCATCAGCTCAATCACACCGAAGGGGGTGTGGGAGGCGACGCGCGGAATCTTGTCGAAGCTCTGCCACTTCTTGAAGTCTTCTTCGAGGAAGTCGACCATGCCGGCAATGATGTTGCCTACGCCGTCCTTCTGAATCCACTTCGCCATCGAGGCGACGTCAACAAATTCCACCGCGTGTGCGCTAGGACGTTCAGTCATGATTTTCTCCTTTGAATATCTGCACAAAACTTCTTTGTGCATCTGGTGGTCACTGCGGATATCTATTATCTCAAAATATATTGCAGGACACACCGTATTAGAAATGCTGTAAATATGTACTTTGCTTTATGTATTACACGGATGTAATACGGAAGCGATCACGAAAAGACGTGTAGGGAGGGGGTTCCAGACTCTATTGGCTAGAGTCTATTGGCGAGGGTCTAGCGGCTAGGGTCTAGAACCCCCTCATTCGCCGTCACCGGGATTTCACCGGAATATCATCGAGATTGGAGGCGCCGGTCGGGTTAGCTACCCTTCGGCTTGTTATCAATCTCGTCGTTCAGCTCGTCCAGGTCAATGCGGGTACGAGGCTCATGGATAAGCTTCTTCACCACGGGGCGGGCAGCAATCACAGGCACGGAACCGGTGTAGCCTTCACGGACGCGAGCAACCTCGTTGACGCGGTCACGAACCATGTACCAGCCGATAATCAGCAGCGGGATAACCAGCAGCAGCGATGCCAGGGTGTAGGTGCCGACCGGGTAATCCAGAGCCATCAGCACCAGCACAGCAGCGAGGAATACCATCACAGCCCAGTCGCTGAAACGACCGCCGGGTGCACGGTAGTTGGGGCGCTTGTACTTGCCCTCACCGACCAGCTTCAGGTACTTCTGGTGCGACATTGCGATAGCCGCCCAGCTAGCCATGGTGCCCACGGATGCGATGTTCAGCACGACCTCGAACGCCTGCTCGGGAACGAAGAAGTTCAGCACAACACCGAAGAGGCCAATCACACCGGTCAGCAGAATACCTGCCACCGGAACGCCGGAGCGGGACACCTTAGTGGTGAACTTCGGTGCCGAACCTGCAACACCCATCGAGTGGAGGATACGGCCGGTGGAGTACAGGCCAGCGTTCAGCGAGGAAGCAGCCGCGGTAATAACGACCAGCTGCATAATCGGTGCGGTACCGTCAATGCCGATAGCGTCAAAGAAGGTCACGAACGGCGACTCTGCGTCCTTGTACGCGGTGTAAGGCATGAGCAGGCAGAGCAGAACCACGGAACCAACGTAGAAGATCGCAATACGCCAGATCACGGTGTTGATAGCGCGGGGGATGACCTTCTCAACGTTCTTGGTTTCACCACTGGTGGTGCCGACCAGCTCAATACCGGCGTAGGCGAACACAACGCCCTGAACCACAATCAGAGCGGGAAGAATGCCGTTGGGGAAGAAGCCGTCATTGGCAGCGATGAGTTCAAGGCCGGGGCGGACGCCGTTGATGGGTTCACCGAAGACCAGGTACCAGATACCAACTGCCATGAAGGACAGCAGGGCAAGAATCTTAATGAGTGCGAACCAGAATTCCAGCTCACCGAAGAGCTTCACGGAGATGAGGTTCAGAGCCACGGTGACGATAACGACGATGAATGCGCTAAGCCACTGGGGAATGTCTGCGAAGAACTGGTTGTATCGCCCGAACCAGCTGATGTAGATGGCGATAGCGGTGGCGTCTGCAACGGCAGTCATTGCCCAGTTCAGCCAGTACAGCCATCCGGATACGAATGCGGCCTTTTCGCCGTAGAATTCGCGGGTGTACGAGACGAAGGAGCCCGAGGAGGGGCGGTGAAGGATCAGCTCGCCGAGGGCTCGAAGAATCAGGTAGCCGAAGAAGCCGATGACGGCGTAGATGACGGCGAGCATGGGGCCCGCGTCCTGCAGGCGGCTACCGGTGCCCAGGAACAGGCCGGTACCAATTGCGGAACCGATGGCAATCATCTGGAGCTGACGTGCGCCAAGCCCCTTGTGGAAGCCTTCCTGTTCGTGTGCGAACGGGTCGTCTGTGGGGGGCTTGGTGTACTGATCCGCTGCAGAAGTCTGCGGGTTCTTGTTCGGTGAGGTGCTCATGCTATACCTCCTTGGATAGTTACGTCTAAAGAACGTGTTGCACGAAATGTGGTTGGGAACACGTCTGTGGGTTATAACGACTATAGCACGGCAATTTAGCTATATATAATACGCGTCACGTAACAATTTATATACATATAATGCATATCTTATAAATATATTTGGTTCATGTTGTATTGTGTGGTTTTAATTGTTTTGTGAAATAGATTATTTGAACTTTGAGTCTAAAAAATTAATTCCCCCACCACCGCACAGCACAAGAGCACCCACAACGGGGTGCTCCAGCAACATATTCAAAACGGAGGCTTAGCCCTCCATCAGGCGGTCAATCTTCGCCCGCAACGCGCGCTCACGACGATTCAACCACCACCAGCTCGGCCAACGCATCAACGACTTACGACCCACCTGCACGACCGAGGGGAGCTTCGCCTCCGCAAGCGCCACATCAATCTCGTGGTCACTCGCGCCCTCATCACGCATTTTCTCCATCAACTCAAGGGATTTCGCCATATCGCCATGCCCCAAAACATGCCGACTCTTACGCTCCAGAACCTCATCCAACTGGGCGCGCACCGGGGCAATAGCCGCCGCATTCGGATGCTCACGCTCAGCACGACGCTGCGCCTGGCGGGCACGCTTCTCACGCTTCGCGTCGAGCTGTTTCGGATTATTTTTAGCGCTCGCCTTGCTCATGGGAGGATCCTTTCGTCGCGTCCGGGTGATGTGTACGCTGACCTGCACGCACAGAAGACATCAAGTCATTAACACCTCTACTTTACCGTGGTATTTCGCGGAACTTTCGCTGCAGTAAACCCAAAAAAACCCACAAAAAATTA
>NZ_CALJRY010000222.1 GCF_937976295.1 uncultured Rothia sp.
TGTGGCGGTGACCGTTGTTCGGTCACCGCCACAGTTGTTATACACGGCTCAGGTTAGGGTAGGAGCGCCAACCCAAACTCAATAATGATTAGCGCAACAGCACACGCGAAGAGTACCCCACGCGGCACATTGAACTTCTGCCAGAGATCATACAGCTGCCGGGGAACCACCCAAATAACAAACGCATGAAAAGCAAGCGAGAACGAGGCGTTACCCCACTGAATAATCATCAAGGCAAGAGCGAAAATCACGCCGAGCATATCCAGGATGCGCCGGTGCTTTCGCACCTGCTCCCTCTCCTTCTGATAGCCAGGGTTGTTTAGCAACCTTGGTGGTGCTTTTTTCAGCTGACCCACAATGACCAAAACCGCCAGCGGAATCAGAGAAATACCGAAGAACATGGGAACCGCCTTTCATGTTGGGGTTCGCTCGCTACGCCGGTGACGAGCTGATGGCGCACCATCATTGGTGAAAACTTCTCAAAAACAAGTAGTGTGCAACACGTGTATAACGTATTGTGGGTTACTTTACGGCAAACATGAACCCTATTCAAGAGGTAAACACCTCCGAAAAAATTTTTAAAAAATATGGGCGCCGGGACCCTAAGGTTCCCGGCGCCCACACCCCAGCTGTTCATACCTCAGCGGGATTCAATTTAGAGGCGGAAGAAGCCCTCCACCGCGCGGGTCATGTACGCCATATCGTCCACATGGCACATCTCGCGCATCGAATGCATCGACAGCAAGCCAATGCCCACATCCACGGTGCGCATACCCAGGCGAGTCGCCGTAATCGGGCCAATCGTCGAACCGCACGGCATATTGTTATTCGACACGAACTCCTGATACGGCACACCAGCCTTCGCACACGCCGCCGCGAACACGCCAGCACCCACCGAATCCGTCGCGTAACGCTGATTCGCGTTAATCTTCAGCAGCGGGCCACCGCCGGGCAGCGGCTGAACGGTCGGGTCGTGGTGACCCTGATAGTTCGGGTGCACCAGGTGACCGGCATCAGCCGACAGGCAGAACGACGCCGCCACCGAACGGCGGTACTCCTCCGTGCTCTCACCGCGCGCAGCGGACAGGCGCACCAGAATATCCTCCAGGAACGGGCCAGCCGCACCACTACGCGACTCCGAACCGAGCTCCTCGTGGTCGAACGCCGCAAGCATTACAGTTTCGGTGGCGTGCTCGTCCGCGTTATCGGCAACGTAACGCTCCAGGGCGGTCAAACCCGCATGCACCGAAGACAGGTTATCCAGGCGACCCGAGGCGAACAGCTCCTGATCGGCACCAAAACGGCGCGGCGGCTGCGAATCAGCAAACAGCAGGTCATAACCCACAATGCTTTCCGGGTCGACCGGCTCGCCGTCAATCACGTGCTTCGCCATGTAGCCGAGCACATCATTCTCCGCCGGGTCCACACCCCACACGGGGTACATGTTGAACTGCTTGTCCAGCACCAGTTCGTTGCGCTTGTGGTCCAGGTGCGGCGCCAGCTGCGGGATGCGCGCAATCGGGCCGGTGCGCACCAGGCGGTCCTTCAGCTCCCCGCCCTCAAGAATGGTGAGGCGGCCCGCCACGCACAGTTCGCGGTCCAGGAAGGAGTTCAGCAGTGCGCCGCCGTAGTTCTCAACAGCGATCTGGTGCCAGCCCTTCGTGGTGATGGAGGAGGAGGGCTTGACCTTCAGGGAGGGCGAGTCGGTGTGTGCACCCAGCACGCGGTAGCCGCTTGCCTTCTGCGCCTTCGCGCCGCCAGCCCAGGCGATAATCGCGCCGTCACGGACGACGAAGTGGCGGCCGGTTGCCACCTGCTGGCCCCATGCTTCGGTCTCTACAAGCTCGGTGAAGCCTGCTGCTTGCAGGCGGCGCGCTACCGTGCGCGCGGCGAGGTAAGAGACCGGCGAATCCGCCACGAATGCGGCGAGGTCTTCAATATTTTTTACAGCATCAACAGTCATGGTTTAACCCTACCTTTTCTTGGGTGTTGACGGGGTGACCGGGGCTGATAGTCCACGCGGTGTGAAGTATGAGCCCTGGTGAGGCTCGTATGGAGCGGGAGGGGCGGGCGAGGTAGCCAAGCTAGAGCAACCCGCTAAATAGCCTATTTATCAACCTTGAGAGGTTGTGTTTCACGTGAAACCTCGCCGCGGCGAGCGCGTGCGTTGAAAATCAGGCAGGCGAGCACCACGTACAGGCCTTCCAGTGCGATACCCTGCAGCGCATCCATGGGGGTCACGCCCTCGGAGCCGAAGGGATCCAGACCGGCCACCATGGACAGCAGCAACAGGATCACGTTATTCGCCACGTGCAGGCTGATGGAGGCTTCCAGGCCGCCGGTGTACCAGCAGAGGAAACCGGCATAAATACCCATCGCAAGAATCGTGCTCTGACCCCAGGGATCGTAGGCGTGGGAGAGCATGAACAGCACTGCGGGCAGCACAATCGGCAGCCAGGGGGTGCGGAGCCAGCGGCCGAGCATCTGCATCATGAAGCCGCGGTAGGCGAGCTCTTCGGCGTAGCACTGCACGGGCACGAGGAGCAGCATCATCGCCACATAAACCCAAAATTCAACCTGTGGAGGTTGAAAATAGCGGTATTCGGGCAGGCTCGCACCGCTCACCGCCAACGCTACGGCGTAGTAGATGCCGTACACCGCAAAGCTCAAACCCAGGTACGGAAGCAGCAGCGAGCGGCGCAGGCGGCCCGCCACCGAATGGATCAGGCCCCAGGGCTTGGGGCCCACGACCAGGCGCGCAATAAAGAGCGAAGGCACGATAGCGATGAGGGAGAGGAAGGTCAGCGCGAACAGCGCCGGGTGCTCCATGATGACGGCACGGTTCGTGGCTACGTCCTGGAGGGAAACCCCCGAACCCCTAACCGCCATAAACAGGGCAACTGAAATCATCAGGTTGAGGCCAATAAATATGGCGGCGCCGAGCAGACCTTCCAGCAGGGGTGAGAACCAGCGGGCGTGCGGGTCGGCGTGGGAGAGACGGTGGTAGGCAAGACCGGCAGGTGGCGCAGTAGTAGCCGCGGGGGTTCCGGCGGCTAGGCGCGGAGGTGCGGGGGACGGTGTCGTGTTCATTCTTTAATCCTAGCCCCAGCCTTTAATCCTAGTCTCAGCGGGTTCGGTGGTGACCGGGCATGCGGAAACCTTCAAGTACTGATTGATGCGGAATGTTTCAAAACCATTGAAAAAGCCGTGAATAAGGTCAAAAATCCACCATTCACGGGGTTCATTTTCTGAACCTATGCCATAATTTGTAGCGATAATA